>JAICEV010000608.1 GCA_025923975.1 Propionibacteriaceae bacterium | reverse complement strand
CATAGTACCGATGAAGTCGGGTAACGCCGATGGAGGGAAGGGCCCCTGCTTCTGGTGCGCTTTCGAAGGAACTGAGGATGGGTGATTGGCGATGAGCCTGAAAACACCGATGAAGATCCGGATGCTCCAGAGGAAGCTCTATGCGAAGGCCAAGGCGGAACCGGGCTTCCGCTTCTACCTGCTCTACGACAAGGTGTACCGCGAGGACATCCTGTTGCACGCCTACGCCGTGGCGAGAGCCAACAAAGGGGCGCCTGGCGTTGACGGGCTGACCTTCGAGGCCATCGAGGTCACGGGGCTGGTGCAGTGGTTGACCGGTCTAAGGGAAGAGCTGAAGACGAGGACCTATAAGCCGCAGCCGGTGCGACGGGTCATGATCCCGAAACCCGGAGGCGGGGAGCGACCGCTCGGCATCCCCACGATCCGCGATCGCGTGGTGCAGACGGCCGTCAAACTGGTCCTCGAGCCGATCTTCGAGGCTGATCTGGCTCCTGAAGCTTATGGCTATCGGCCGCGGCGAAGTGCTGTCGGTGCCGTACGACGAGTGCATCAGCTGCTCAAGGATGGGTACACTGACGTCGTAGACGCGGATCTCGCCAAGTATTTCGACACGATTCCGCACGCTGCGCTCATGCAGTGCGTCGCACGGCGCATCGTCGATCGTGACATCCTTCACCTGGTCAAGGCATGGCTGAAAGTGCCTGCCGAAGAGACAGGCGAGGATGGTAGAACGCGACTTGTAGGTGGCAAACGAGTGGGCAAGGGTACGCCGCAAGGCGGTGTCGTCTCACCTCTGCTCGCCAACATCTACATGAATCGCTTTCTGAAATACTGGAGGGGAAGCGGTCAAGGTGAGCGACTGCGCGCCCACGTCGTCACCTACGCGGACGATCTGGTGATCCTAAGCCGCGGCAGCGCGGCTGAAGCGCTGGAGGTCATGCGGAATGTGATGACGCGGCTCGGGCTGTCGGTCAACGAGGCCAAAACCGCGCTACGGGATGCCCGCCAAGAGCGGTTCGATTTTCTCGGGTACAGCTTTGGCCTGCACTGGCACCGCGCCAACGGCGATCGGTTTCTTGGCGCCAGCCCCTCGAAGAGGAGCATCCTTCGGGTCCAGGACAAGGTTCGGAAGCTTCTCCAGCCCAGCAATCCCGGAACCTGGCAGGACATCAGGGACAGGCTCAATCACGTCCTGCGTGGTTGGTCCGTGTACTTTGCCTAAGGATCTGTCGCCTATGCCTACCGGGCGGTGAACTGGCACGTCGAGAACCGCGTCCGGGGCTTTCTGCAACGCCGTCACGAACTCCCGTCGCGGGGAACCCGACAATTCCCAACCGGCCGGATCTTCGGCGAGTTGGGGGTGCATCGCATCAGCCGGTCGGTACCGGACGGCGCGCCGTATGCCTTCGCGTGAAACCAGTCGGAGAGCCGGTAGCCGGAAAACGGCACGCCCGGTTCGATGAGCGGGGACGGGAAACGGGGCTATGTCAAGTCGGACTGCGGGGGCAGCGCGAAAGCGACGCCAACCCCCACCGACCAGCT
>JAICEV010000607.1 GCA_025923975.1 Propionibacteriaceae bacterium | reverse complement strand
TCAATGGCCGAGTCGGTGTTCATGTTCGGTGTCTTGTAGGGACCCTTGTAGCCGCTCGGCAGGTCGAGGAGGGCGTCCCAGTATGCCGGCCCGTTCGGGAATGTCTGCTTGTCTGTGGATCGCAGGACCGCATACTTCACGTCGGCAGAAGTGACCTCGGTGCCGTCGTCGAATTTCACGCCCTGCCGCAACTTGTACGTCCAGGTCTTGGCATCCGCGCTCGCCTCGCCAGGCCCCTCGGCGAGATCCGGCACCAACTGGTTGCCTTCCTTGCCAGGTGCGGACTTGAACATCATCAGCGAGCGGCCGTAGAGCCGCGCGAAGTTCCAGGAGTAGGCGTAGTACGTCTCGCCGGGATCGAGGGTGTCCCAGTCACCGGAGTTCGCGAACTTCAGCGTGCCGCCCTTCGTGTCGGAGGGAGTGACAACGCTGGTGGACGCAGCGTCGAAAGCGGCCTGAGCGCCCTGGTTGCCCGTCCCTTGTTGGGTTCCGGCTCCGCCGCCACCACCACAGGCGGCAAGCACCAGTGAGGCCGAAAGGCCGACGGCGGAGACCAGGCCCCTAGCTCGCCAGGATCTCGAATGGTTCATTCCTGAATCCCTTCTTGTTCGTCGGGGGTCACCCCGATGGTGATTTCTATCGATTGCCTCGTGGATCGAGGGCGTCACGCAGGCCGTCGCCGAACAGGTTGAAGGCCAGGACTGTGACAAAGATCGCCAAGCCGGGCCAGAGCATGAAGTGCGGCTGGGTGTAGTAGACGACGGCGTCGGACAACATCCCGCCCCAGCTCGGGGTGGGCGGACGGATACCAACGCCGAGGAATGACAACGCCGCCTCGAAGAGAATGTTGGTGGGGATCAGCAGCGTCGAGTAGACCAGGATCGGCGCTATCAGATTAGGCAGCAGCTCAGTGCGCAGGATGTAGCCGCGACGGGCCCCAATGCTTTTGGCCGACTCAACAAACTCCCGCTCGCGGAGCGAGAGCGTCTGGCCGCGGATGATGCGCCCTATGTAGGGCCAGTTGAAGACTCCGATGATGAAGATCAACATCACGATCCGCAGCTGGTTGCCCTGGAGGCCGAACGCCTGATCCGGCACGACTCCGGCCAGGGCAATGGCGAAGACCAGCAGCGGCAAGGCGAGAAACACGTCCATCAGCCGGCTGGTGAAAGTGTCGGTCCAGCCGCCGACGAAACCGGAGATGATGCCGAGAGTGGTCCCGATGAGCACCGACAGTAGGGTCGCCAGGAAGGCGATCAACAGTGATATGCGGCTGCCATACACGATCCGGCTGAAGATGTCACGACCGTTTACCGGCTCAACACCCATCAGGTGGTCCCAGCTGATTCCCCCGAAGCGGCCGATCGGCGTCAGCGTGCCGCCTGCGGTATCGATCAACTCCTGGTGGAACTCGTTCGGCGGAGCGCCTAGGTACTTCACGATTAATGGGGCGAATATCGCTACCAAAATGAGAAAGATCAGGAACGCGCCTCCGGCAAGGGCGACCTTGTCCTTCTTCAGTCGCATCCAGGCGATCTGCCCGAG
>JAICEV010000606.1 GCA_025923975.1 Propionibacteriaceae bacterium | reverse complement strand
CCGAGCCGGTGGAACACCGTGCGGGTGTTGCGTGTCTTGGACTGGTGGGGCGAGGCCGGCCGAGCTAGTAGTTCTGACCTGCGACACTTGGCTCCGTGCGTGACGTGGTGATCTTGGGCAGCACCGGCTCAATCGGGACGCAGTCCCTGGAGGTAGTCGCTGCCAATGCCGATCAGTTCCGGGTGGTAGGGCTGGCCGCTGAGGGCTCGCAGATCCCGCTGCTGGCTCAACAAGCGCTCGATACCGGAGCACAGGCGGTTGCGGTCAGTCGAGCAACAAGCGTGCAGGACCTGCAACTTGCGCTTTACGCCGAAGCCAGCCGGCGCGGCTGGGCGAGGGGAGAGGTGCAGCTGCCGCGCATCGTGGCGGGGCCAGAAGCAGCCGCCGAGTTGGCGGCAATGCCGTGCGACGTCGTTCTCAACGGGATAACAGGCTCTACCGGGCTGTCAGCAACGCTGGCTGCTCTGGAAGCCGGAAGGATCCTCGCTCTGGCCAACAAGGAGTCACTGGTAATCGGCGGCTCGCTGGTCACTCAGGCCGCAAAGCCGGGTCAGATTGTTGCTGTCGACTCCGAACTCTCGGCCCTGGCCCAATGTCTTCGGGGGGGTGCCGCTGCGGAGGTGGATCGACTGATCCTCACCGCAAGTGGCGGGCCCTTCCGGGGGTTCAGCCGCGAACAGATGCGAGATGTCACGCCGAGTCAGGCTCTTGCGCACCCGACCTGGAACATGGGCCGGGTGATCACGACCAACTCTGCGACGCTGGTGAACAAGGGACTGGAGCTGCTGGAGGCACATCTGCTGTACGAAGTAGACCTGGACCGGATCGATGTCGTTGTCCACCCTCAGTCGATCGTGCACTCCATGGTGCAATTCGTCGATGGATCGACCCTCGCGCAGTGCTCGCCGCCGAACATGAAGCTCCCGATTGCGCTCGGTCTGAGCTGGCCGGACCGGCTTTCTGGAGTGACGCCGCCATGCGATTGGGGCACTTCAGCAAGCTGGACCTTCGAGCCGCTGGATACCGATGCTTTTCCGGCGGTTGAGCTGGCCCGTCATGCGGGCCGACTTGGTGGCACGGCTCCTGCGGTATACAACGCAGCAAACGAGGTATGTGTGGACACGTTTCATGATGGACTGATCGGTTTCACCCAAATCCTCGACATCGTGGCCGTCGTGTTGGGCGAACATACTGGTTCAGATCCCGACGTAGGCTCGATGCTGGTTCCAAGTGACCAGCTCACACTTGAGCTGGTGCTGGACGCGGATGCCTGGGCGCGGGCCCGGGCAAAGGACCTCACTCGGGCGACGGAGCACACGCATTAAATGGACCTTCTGATCTACATCGGTGGTGCCGTTGCCTTCTTCGCATTGGTCATGGCCTCAATCGGCTTGCACGAGATAGGTCACCTCGTGCCCGGCAAGCTGTTCGACGTCAAGACGACCGAGTATTTCGTCGGCTTTGGTCGTACGTTGTGGTCGCGGCGGCGTGGCGAAACCGAGTACGGGGTCAAGGCTGTCCCGGTGGGGGGCTATGTCCGACTCATCGGCATGTT
>JAICEV010000605.1 GCA_025923975.1 Propionibacteriaceae bacterium | reverse complement strand
CAGTCAGGGCGTACGGAGCGGCTCGATCAACTTCATCGAGCACGGTGTCGAACTCTGCATCATCGAACACGTGGATGCCGAGTATCGGGCCGAAATACTCCGTCGTGAAAATGTCGTTCCTCGGGTTGTCGGAAACGATCAAGGTTGGCCGGATGTACCAGCCTTCGCGATCATCCGTCGCTCCACCCGCGATAATCTTGGCATCCGCGGAATCGCGGGCCCGCGCAATGGCCTCAACGTGCTTGCTGAAGGCGCGTCGGTCGATAACGGCCGAGGTGAAGTTGGACAGGTCTCGTACATCACCTACCGTCAAAGCCTCAGTCGCATCCACCAGCTCGTCGCCCATCTGATCCCAGACGCTGCGAGCAATGTAGGCACGAGACGCTGCTGAGCATTTTTGCCCCGAATACTCAAACGCTCCTCTGACCAGAGCAGTGCGCAGCACATCGCGATCGGCACTGGCGTGAGCGACCACGAAGTCCTTCCCGCCGGTCTCCCCTACCAGCCGTGGATAGGCCCGATAGCGGCCGATGTTGGCGCCGACCGTCTGCCACAGATACTGGAAGGTCTTCGTCGAGCCGGTGAAGTGGATCCCTGCAAAGTCGGGATGGACGAGTGCCACCTCGGAGACCTCAATACCGTCACCGGGCAGCATGTTGATCACTCCGGGCGGCAGGCCAGCTGCCTCCAAAAGCCGCATGGCGAAGTGCGCCGCGAACTGCGCAGTCGGGCTGGGTTTCCAGATCACAACATTTCCCATTAAGGCAGGCGCCGTCGGCAGATTGGCAGCGATGGAGGTGAAGTTGAAGGGAGTGATGGCGTACACAAAGCCTTCGAGTGGACGATAGTCAGCCCGGTTCCAGACCCCAGGTGATGAGATGGGTTGATCGTCAAAGATTTGGCGGGCGAAGGCGACATTGAATCGCCAGAAGTCGATCAACTCACACGCTGCGTCGATTTCGGCCTGCTGCACGGTTTTGCCCTGGCCCAGCATCGTGGCGGCGTTCAGGATGTCCCGCCACGGTCCGGCAAGCAAGTCGGCGGCTCGCAGGAACACCGCTGCCCGCTGCTCGAAGCCCAGGTCGGCCCAACCGGGAGCGGCTGCTAGCGCTGCATCAATGGCCTCGGTTGCATCTGCGCGCGTTGCATTGGCCCCATGGCCGAGAACGTGGGAGTGGTCGGAGGGCATCGTGACATCGAAGGCCTCCCCCGAAGCCGGCTTGGCCACTCCATTGATGGTTGCGGTTAGCTCGACGGGATCCTCGCCCGACATGCGCTTGAGCGCTGATTCGATTCCTGCCCGTTCCTTCGAACCCGGCGCGTAGCCAAGCACGGTTTCGTTGATCGGCACAGGCACATCTGCCACGGCATCCACAAAGCCACGCTACCTGCGTTGAATTGCTCGCTAACGCTCCCAGACGTTGGATTGCTTGCTTTCAGCCTCACATAGCCTTGGCGGTCTCAGCCTCTTCTCGTCGCTTCTTCGCGGCCTCGACGGAGGCGCGTAGCGCGGCCACCAGATCGACGACCTCCGCCTCCTTTGGCACCTCAGGCT
>JAICEV010000604.1 GCA_025923975.1 Propionibacteriaceae bacterium | reverse complement strand
GCGTTCGGCGCCATGGCTGGCTGGCCGGTAACGCCGGCGGGCCGTGCCGCGCAGAAGAATCTGGCTGCCGATGGGCTCTGCTATGTCGAGCCGATTCCGTTCCTCGCCGTGCTCGACGAGATGCGGTCGATTGAGATGGGCAAAGACGAGGTCGTGATGCGCTTCGACAACTCGGGCGACATCGTCGTGCGCAGGGTCCGCATGAACGCCGCGCATCCCGCCAAAGTGCAACCGTCGCGTCAGGGCCACTCGATCGGCCGGTGGGAAGGCGACACGCTCGTTATCGATACGATCGGCTTCGAGCCAGACCCCTCCGGCCTTGGCATGAACGTACCCTCGAGCACGCGCAAGCACACGATCGAACGGCTCACGCTCACGGAGGCACGCACCAGGCTGCGTTACGAGATCACCGTGGAAGACCCGCAGTATCTCACCAAGCCGGCCACGCTGGTGCAGCAGTGGGATCATCGCCCCGACCTCGGCTTCTCGCCGCCGTCGGAGGCATGCGACGACGAGGTCGCGGCACGGTATCGCGACAGCCTGCCGAAGAAGTAGAGATTGGAAGGACACGCGTCCTTCCCGTCTGCGGTTGACGTCGGCAGACTGACTGCTGTGGGGCGGTGCTTTCGGGACCTGGCGCTCCTGGTGTTTGGGCGTTACTGGCCCAAGTTTGGACCCAACTTTATGAGTGCGACGCGTGCCGCCGTTGGATGCGGCCGGTATCGGCCGCGAGGACCACGGCGGGCGCATCATTGATGGACCAACAAGGAGGGACATCCATGCGCGGTGCGCCACACGAGGGCGTCCGGATATTGGGGGCGGTGTTGACTTCGCTGCTGCTGGCCAGCGCAGTGCGGGCGGCCGATCCGACCGGATCGGGCCCCGAGCGCGCCACGGTGTATGGGGAGAGGTCCCTGTCCTCGCACACCATTTACAGACCTGCGGACCTCAAGGGCCGCTACCCGGTGGTGCTGTGGGGCAATGGTTCGTGCGTCAACAGCAGCTTCGGCTATCGGGAGTTCCTGGCGGAGATTGCCTCGCATGGCTTCATCGTGCTGGCTATCGGGCCGTATCGCGACTCCCCTGCGCCACGGCAGCCGCGCCCGGCGGACCCGGCCCAGTGGCCACCGTTCGAAACCAGCTACACGCAGATGCTCGATGCACTGGACTGGATCACCGCAGAGAACCGCCGTGCCGGCAGCCCGTTCAATGGCAAGGTCGCGGTCGACAAAGTGGCCGCGATAGGTCATTCCTGCGGTGGACTGCAGACAGTGAAGGTCTCCACCGATCCGCGCATCACCACCGCAGTGGTGCTCAACAGCGGCATGATGACCGACGACGACCAGTACATGATTCGACACGAGCTCAAGCGAGCCGTGCTCGACCAGATGCACGCCCCCATCGCCTACTTCATCGGCGGCGAGAGCGATATTGCGTACGCCAACTCGGAAATGGACTGGAAGGAGCTGCAGCAGCGCAAGATTCCCGCAGTGAACGCGCAGATGGACGTCGGCCATGGTGCGACCTACAGCCAGCCGAACGGCGGCCCGTTCGT
>JAICEV010000603.1 GCA_025923975.1 Propionibacteriaceae bacterium | reverse complement strand
GAGCGGTGCTGGGTGCCGCGACCCCGGAACCACTTGACGTGCTCATACGGCGTCCCGACCGATACCGAAAACGCCTCGCGCTCGCCCTCCTCTGCCACCGCAGTGCACCAGAAGGTTCCGCCGGGCGTATCGGTGTACTGCTGGTACGGCTTGGTCCAATCGGGCTGCTCGAAGACTCGGCGGGCCGTCCAGAACCGGCAGACTCGCTGGCCCTCGACCGCGCCGGCGCTGTCCGCCGGAAAAGTGACGCCATCGTTGGCGTAGGCCTTGTAGATGATGCCCGCCTTGTTGGTCTTCATGAAGTGCACGGGAATGTCGAGATGGATGGTGGCCAGATTGGTGAATCGATGCGCTGCCATCTCGTACGAGGTCAGGTAGCGATCGCGCAGGTCCTCGATCTCGAGATCCTTGTTCTGTTTGGCCTCTCGCAGGTACGCCACCGCCCATCGCTGTGGTATCAACACAGCCGCGGCGAAGTAGTTGACCTCGACTCGCTGTGCCAGGAACTCGGCGTAGTCGGCGGGCGGCCGATGCTGAAGCACCACGTGCCCCAGCGCGGCGAGGGCGAGGGTGCGCTGGGCCGCACCGTCACTGGTCGGCAGAAAGATTCGTCGGCCAGCAAGGTCGGTCACGGACCGCGTTGATTGCGGCAGGTTGGGCACCGAGTGCAGGGTGAAGCCGAGGCGGTCGGCAATGGCGTTCACTCGATGCCGGGTCAACGGCCCGCCGTCGTGATCAACGCCGAGCAGCAGCCCGTCGGCCAACTCCTCAATAGCCGGGAAGTAGTTGTCCGATGCCCGCATCCTGGCCCGCAGGTCGGCGTTGGCCCGCCGCGCATACTCCGGGGTGCCGTCCCGCTCGGCGCTGTACGCGGCAAGCCGATCGTGCAGAGCGACCAGCGACTCCAGGGCATCAAGCGGGAGTCGCGGTCCAGCCTTCACCATGGGGATGCCCAGCTCAGCAAAGGAGTCCGACCGTTGGGCTCGCTCGAGCTTGAGCTCAAGCGCAGCACGCCGGCTTGGCGCAGCTTCGGTCAACAGATCGGACAGCCGGCAGTCGAGCGCTTCGGCGAGGGCAGCAAGGGTAGAGACCTTCGCCTCCCGCTTACCGGTTTCAATCAGCGACACGGCTGAGGCCGAGAGCCCGACCCGCTCACCCAAAGCATCCAGGGTGAGACCGCAGCTCTTCCGGCGGTGCCTGACCCGCTTGCCGATGACCAGCGGATCGGGTCCGCTCGGGTGGTTGACGTGGGCTGTGTGGTCCGCCGACACCGCTACCAGTCGCCGGGAGGCGAGCTCTTTGTCAAAAGTCCCAGAATTTGACGGCCGGACGGGCGACATCGATGTCATGTCTCGATCACAGCCGTTGTCGCAGAATTCTGCAAGTCCTCAGATTTGTCAAGAACGCCAGATCTTGATCAGACCAGATCGCCGACTGGGCTACCAACGAAGATCAGAGTGGTGGCCAGGACGACCAACGGAGGAGTTCCCATGACCACGACGCTGCCTACCACGGAGACGACCAGCCTGACACCCGAGCAGCTGCTCCAGCGCGACTGGGCCACCAACCCG
>JAICEV010000602.1 GCA_025923975.1 Propionibacteriaceae bacterium | reverse complement strand
TGCCTGCTCCTGGCCCTTGCCGTCATCGGCACCATCGCCATCTCCGCCCTGGCCTTCACCGCCCTCTCGCTCGGCCTCTCCTACGCCTATCTCTCCGCCACCACGAACATCAAAATGCCAGACGAATACTGGCGCAACCTCGTCGATGAGCGGCTGATCCTGTCGTTCGTGCTCACGTTCATAGCGGTCGCCGGAACTGCGATAGCCCAGGACTTTCGGATACCGGCGGGGCAGTGGATTACGCCGCATTTGCCGGGGCGTGAACGGCTTCGAATTGGTTAGGTGACAGGTATCCGAGCGTCTGGTGTAGGCGCTGTGAATTGTAAAAGGTTTCGATGTATCGGAACACGCTGAGGTGTGCGTCTTCCAGGTTGTGGAAGCGTTCGTGGTTGGTCCACTCGTGTTTGAGGGACCAGAAGAAACGTTCCATGACGGCGTTATCGTAGCAGCATCCCGTGCGGCTCATGGAGCACTGGATGCCGAGGGTCCGCAAGGTCTGCTGATAGGCGTCGCTGGTGTACTGGCAGCCGCGATCGCTGTGGTGCAGCAGGTGCTGGCCCGTGGGTCGTCGGGTTTCGACCGCCTGGCGGAGCGCGGCGCTGACCAGCTCGGTGGCCAGCGAGTTACTCATCGCCCAGCCCACCACCTTGCGGCTGAACAGGTCTAGCACGACGGCCAGATAGACCCAGCCTTCAGCCGTCGGCAGATAGGTGATGTCGGTCACCCATTTGCGATTGGGAGCTTGGGCCGTGAAGTCTTGAGCGAGCTGGTTCGGCGCGGGCTGCTTGGTCGGATCGGCCTGCGTGGTCGTGGGCGTGAAGGCTCGCGTAATGCGGCTTTTGAGGCCCAATTCCCGCATGGCCTTGGCCACGGTATTGCGGCAAGCCGACTCCAGTTCAGGCCGCTCCTCTAGCTCCCGGGCAATCTTGTGGCTGCCGTAAATGCCGTGCGACTCGGTGTGCAACTGCTGCACGGCTGCTTGAATCTGATCGTGCCGCTGGGCCCGCGGGCTCGGGGGACGATCGAGCCAGGCATAGTAACCTGACGCGGAGACTTCCAGCGCGTCGCACAGGACAGCGACCGGGAACGAGTCGCGATGTTCGCGGATCCAGGCGTATTTCACAGCGACTCCTTCGCAAAATACGCCGTGGCTTTTTTTAGGATCTCGCGCTCCATCTCGGCTCGCCGCAATTCACGCCGCAGCCGCTTGTTCTCTTCCCGCAGCTCGTCCTGCGAGGCGTCCTCTCCGCAGGGCGCAGGTGGCGGTGCCAGCCGGGCATGCCACTTTCGCAGGCTCTGCTCGCCAACTCCCACGGCTTTCGCCGCCGCAGCGAACGTGTAGCCCTCGTTCACCACCAAGCGGACCGCGTCCTGCTTAAACTCTTCCGTAAACACTCGCCGCTTCCGCGGCACTTCAGACTTCAACTGGCTCATCCTTCGAACCTCCAGTGGGGACCATTATCTGGCTCCCGCCGGTATCCGAAAGTCCTGAGCTATCGCAAACAGCCCTCTATAGGTCTTGCGAAATGGCATCTGGCGGCGGCCGCTGCGTCGCCCGCCTGCTCGGCGGCACGCGCAT
>JAICEV010000601.1 GCA_025923975.1 Propionibacteriaceae bacterium | reverse complement strand
GCATCGATCACGTTCCAGGTGCGCTCGGTTCCTCGCCGGTCGTAGGCCTCCATGCCGCGGCCCGGATCTTCCCCGAGCCGAGTGCTCCCGCTCGGGCGCTCGTCGCGCTTGTACTTGCCAGACAGCCAGCCGCCGCCCAACGGGCTCCACGGGAGCATCCCCATACCTGCATCCAGCACAGCAGGCACGATCTCCCATTCGATCTCCCGGACGATCAGGCTGTACTGCGGCTGCAGCGTCACGGGCGGCGCAACCCCGAGAGCATCTGCGAGGTGGACCAGCTTCGTCAGTTGCCAGCCTGTGAAGTTGGACAGACCGTAGTAGCTGATCTTGCCTTCTCGGATGAAACCGTCGAGGGTACGCAAGGTCTCCTCCAACGGCGTCCACGGGTCGAAGGCGTGCACCTGATAGAGATCGATCGAGTCAAGCCCTGTTCGCGACAACGATCCGTCGAGCGCCCGCCTCAGATGCCGCGTCGACAGTCCGAGGGAATTAGGTTCATCACCCATGGCGAACCGGCCCTTGGTCGCGAGCACCACGCGCTCGGTGACATCCGCGGGTCGGCTGGAAAACCAGCGGCCGATGATCTCTTCCGACTGACCGTCCCCGTACACATCGGCGGTATCGACCAGAGTGCCGCCCGCCTCGATGAAGCGATCAAGCTGCTCATGGGAGCCGGCTTCGTCCGTCTCGACCCCGAAGGTCATCGTTCCTAAACAGAGAGAAGAAACGGCGCAGCCGCTGCGCCCCAGAGTGCGATAGTCCACGTTCCTGTTTCTATCATCGCGCCCTTCATGATCAGATGGGGGCTGCGCCATGATCCAGCCGCGGCTGTCGGGCTCACCTGCCTGGCGGCGTAGACGCCTCTGTCTTCCGCTATCTACCCTGTCGGGTAGAGACGACGGGAGGTGGCCATGTTCGAAGGATTTATCGACGAACTGGTCGATCTCGGGGATGTGAGGTTGCGGGTACGGTTCGGTGGCGAGGGGCCACCTCTACTGCTGATCCACGGCCATCCCAGGACGTCGGCGACCTGGCATCGGGTCGCTCCGGAACTGATCACTGCCGGCTTTACTGTGGTCTGTCCGGATCTACGCGGCTACGGGCGGTCGAGCAAACCGATCATTCGAGATGATCATCGCCAGCAGGCGAAACGCGCAGTCGCCGATGATTTTGCCGAGCTGATGACTCAGTTGGACCTGGATCAGTTTGCAGTCGTCGGTCATGATCGGGGTGGTCATGTGGCGTTCCGCCTAGCGATGGACCACCCCAGCCGGGTAACTCGGCTCGTGATCATCGATGCGGTGCCGATCATCGAGGCGTTGGAGCGGTGTGACGCCCGGGTTGCCGAGCGCCGGTTTGACTGGTTCTTCTTCGCTCAGCCCGATATGCCGGAGCGGGTGATCTCGGCTGATCCGCTGGCTTGGTATCGGCCCGATCCCCATCACATGGGCCCGGAGAACTACGCCGAGCTCGTCGAAGTGATCAACGACCCGGACACGGTACGCGCCATGCTCGAGGACTACCGCGCTGCGTTGAGCGTCGATCGTGAGGCGGACCGAGCTGACCGGCTCGCCGGGCG
>JAICEV010000600.1 GCA_025923975.1 Propionibacteriaceae bacterium | reverse complement strand
TCATGATCATTCAAATCCCCTCCTTCATCGGGATCCGGACGCGACGCTCATTGGCGACCTGCTCGGCTCGCTCGTAGCCTGCGTCGACGTGCCGGATCACCCCCATGCCGGGATCATTGGTCAGCACTCGCGCCAGCTTCTGGGCAGCCAACTCCGTGCCGTCGGCGAGTGACACTTGACCGGCGTGGATGGATCGGCCGATTCCTACTCCACCGCCGTGGTGGATGGAAACCCACGAGGCCCCGGAAGCAGTGTTGATCATGGCGTTCAGCAACGGCCAATCCGCGATGGCGTCCGAGCCGTCGAGCATGGACTCGGACTCCCGGTACGGGCTGGCAACCGAGCCGCAGTCCAGATGATCACGCCCGATGACAATAGGCGCGCTGATCTTGCCCGAGGCGACCAGGTCGTTGAAGGCCAAGCCCGCCTTGTCCCGCTCGCCGTAGCCCAGCCAGCAGATCCGTGCCGGCAGGCCTTGAAAGCTGATCTTGTCTCGCGCGCCGCGCAGCCATTTCTGCAACCGGGCGTTATCGCTGAAGAGATCCATCACTGCTCGGTCGGTGACCTCGATGTCGTGCGGGTCGCCCGACAACGCTACCCAGCGGAAGGGCCCCTTGCCTTCACAAAACAGCGGCCGGATGTAGGCCGGGACAAAGCCAGGAAAGTCGAAGGCGCGTTCGCAGCCACCTAGCCGGGCCTCATCGCGAATCGAGTTGCCGTAGTCGAAGACCTCAGCACCGGCATCCTGGAACTCCACCATGGCCTGAACGTGGTGCGCCATGCTGGCCCGAGCCCGGTCGGTGAACTCATCAGGCTTCTGCTCGGCGTACGTGGCCCAATCCTCCACGCTGATTCCCTCCGGCAGGTATGACAGCGGGTCGTGGGCGCTGGTCTGGTCGGTAACGATGTCGATCGGTACTCCGCGCCGCAGCAGTTCAGGAAAGACCTCAGCGCAGTTGCCGACGACCCCGATTGAGATAGACCGGCGCTCCGCCTTGGCGGCTACCGCTCGCGACACTGCCTGATCAAGATCATCCGCAACCTCGTCGAGATAGCGATGATCAACCCGGCGCTGCAGCCGGGATCGATCGACGTCAACGATCAGGCAGACGCCCTCATTCAATGTCACCGCTAGCGGCTGGGCACCGCCCATCCCCCCACAGCCGCCGGTCAGGGTCAAGGTTCCAGCCAGCGTTCCTCCGAATCGCTTCTCCGCAACCGCCGCGAACGTCTCGTAGGTGCCTTGCACGATGCCCTGGGTGCCGATGTAGATCCAGGAGCCCGCGGTCATCTGGCCGTACATGATCAGCCCGAGCTTCTCCAATCGACGGAATTCCGGCCAGGTGGCCCATTCCGGGACCAGGTTGGAGTTGGCCAAGATCACCCGTGGGGCCCACTCGTGGGTTCGCATTACCCCGACGGGGCGGCCGGACTGGACAAGCATGGTCTCGTCAGGTCCGAGAGTCGTCAGAGCATGGACCATGGCGTCGAACGAACGCCAATCTCTCGCTACCCGGCCGGTGCCGCCGTAGACGACAAGATCATCGGGGCGTTCGGCAACCTCGGGATCAAGGTTGTTCATGAGCAT
>JAICEV010000599.1 GCA_025923975.1 Propionibacteriaceae bacterium | reverse complement strand
TCATCGTCCGCGGACCGGACCGGCCTAATCTTCAGGCCGAGCAGATCGTCCGGATCGAACTCCACGGCGAGCGGCGCGGAAGGATACAGCTTGAAGCAGACCGCCAACCGGAGATGCCGCTCCCACTGCTCACTGATCGGCGGGGCGTCGTGTTCCCACCGCGACACCGTCTCCGGAGCAACGCCGAGCTTTTCCGCCAGATCCTTCGCTCTCCAACCGGCAGCCTTCCGCAAGAACTTGATTTCGGCGCCCGTTAGCTTCTGCGGGAACACGGCGCGCACCATCGCAACCGCCGCCGCCAACCCGCTCAGGTCCGGCACGCTGATGCCCAAGAGGTGGCCGCAGTCCGCGCAGCGTTCCTCCACCGCCGTTTTCTCGATGGACACCGGGAACGGCGCCCCCAGCAGAATGTCGTCTCGGTACGACTGGAGCACGTTCTGCTCGACGTGCCCCCCACCGCACGCCTTGCACCCGGTCATCGTCTCACCCCTCTCATGCTGTGGCCACGCGGACGACCTCGACGCGTATCATCCCCACATCGACGCGGAGCGTAACCCGCATCAGGCGTCCGTCAGCGTCCTCCCCCTCCACGATCCATCGTGCGCCGCTCGGGTCAGGCTCATCCCAGATGACGCCGCTGGTTTTCAACACAAACAGCACGTCCAAGCCACATCGTCCTGATCGCCGTAAGGCGGCTAAGACCCCCGCATCAAAGAACACCAACGGTTCGTGGTGCTCCAAAAACGCGTGCAGCCAGTTGCTCGCAACGCGGTAATCACAAGCGGGATCAGCCAACAGCCGGGCTCCCTACGGGCACCATGGTTAACGATGCCCCTTAAGAAACCATAAACTTGACTCCCGATCAAGTTCTTCAATGCCGAGGGCCGCACGCCGCGCTCCGCCGAGACGGACGAGGCGATCCGCAAGGGCGAGTGGACAGGCCGGCTTCACGTTGCCACCCCTGCCGCCTCTTGCGCCTGCCCCGCCGGGCGGTCATGTCCAGTGCGTGACCCCGACAGGCGGAGGCCCATGACGATGCCGAAGCGCAAGGGTGAACCCGCGGCGACCGACAAGGCCGACCCGGAGCAATACGCCCGGTTCGTGGAAAAAGCGCGCGAGCTGGAATGCGACGACGACCCGGCAAGGTTCGACGAGATGGTCCGGCGGATCGCAAGAACCAGGTTGAAGCCGCTACCTGAGTCTCGGCCAGAGCGCCCATCCCGCGGACCCAAGAAGCCGGCCGGCTGAGGCCAACCCGCCCGCCGAGGCGGGACTGGGGCTAAGCTGGACTGGCGGACTGGGACGGAACAGCCGCTGCCAGCGACGCGGCAACCGCTCACCGAGGAGGCACCAATGCTCTTCGAGTTGCGGATCTATCGGACCCGGCCGGGACAGCGGGCTGCTTGGGTCAAGTTCTTCGAGGAGGAGATCGTCCCGTATCTGCACGCCAAAGGGATAGTGGTCGTCGGCAGCTTCGTGAGCGAGCAGGACGAGGACCAGTTTGTCTGGATGCGGCGCTTCGACAGCGAGGAGGAGCGCGTCCGTCTCTACGAGGCCTTCTACGAGAGCGAGCACTGGAAGACCAACCTCTCGCCC
>JAICEV010000598.1 GCA_025923975.1 Propionibacteriaceae bacterium | reverse complement strand
CGGACAGGCCCCGGCCGATATGGCAGCGCTCCTCGGCCACACGGTGGCTGTCCAGCTCGCTCGCTATGTCCCACTCACCGAGAGGGGGCGCACAGACCGCTGCCAGTGGGCTCGGAGCTGCCATCGCCCGGGTGGTGTGAAGTTCTTGTGAAATCCAGCCCCAACTACCCCGGCACAACATGCCCCCGACAAGGGCAGGCGCCAGGACTTGAACCTGCCGCGACGTCAAGTTCTACCGTTGAGACATGCATGATCATGACTCCGAGCCGCGGTGGCGGATCGGCGAGGTCTCTGCTCGAACCGGCCTGACCGCGCGGACGCTGCGGTACTACGAGGAGCTGGGGCTGCTCAGGCCATCGGAGCGGCTGGTTAGCCGGCATCGGATCTATGCGAGCGAGGATCTCCAGCACCTCTATCGCATTTCCCTGCTGCGTCAGCTGGGCCTGCCACTGACAGACATCGCCCGGAAACTATACGACTCCTCAGGTGATTTGTCCGACACCGTGGGGCGGCACATTGGGCAGGTTGATCAACGATTGGCGGCGCTGGGGCGCCATCGCGAACGCATGATCACGCTCCGGGATTCCTTGTCCGACGGCAGCCCCACAGATGAGGAACTGCTTGGCATGTTGCATGAGATGGCTGAAATCGATCATGGACTCAGCCAGCGGCTGACCTTGCTTGTGTACAACGACATTGAAGCTGTCCATGATCATCTAGTTGCCGTATTCGGCTTCGGACCCGGCACTATCACCCGCGATGAGTCCGGCAACGTCGTACACGGTGAGCTGCACGTCGGTGATGGTGTCATCTGGATGCATCCGCCGTCAGCCGACTACAGCCTGGCATCGCCCGAGACGCTCGGCGCCAGCACGCATTGCATGGCAGTCATGGTCGATGATGTTGACCGGCACCATGAGAGGGCGGTCGCCGCAGGCGCGGCCATCGTCTATCCGCCGCGCAATATGACGTACGGATTTCTGGAGTACGCGGCCCGCGATCTTGAGGGTGGGTTGTGGTCGTTCATGACTCCGCTCAACTCGGAAGGAGATCTGCTATGAGCGCGCTCACTCCGTACCTTTGCGTCAACGATTCGCGAGCTGCAATCGAGTGGTACGGGAAGGTGTTCCAGGCAACAGTGCATAACAAGCCGTACGTGATGGACGACGGGCGAATCGGTCACGTCGAGCTGAAGATCGGTGATGCCCTACTGATGATGGCCGACTCGTTCCCAGAGGTGAACGTCGAGCCGCCCGACCCCTCGCATGGCAGCGCCGTGTCGTTGCACCTGGAGGTAGCAGACTGCGACGCCGTGGCTGCCGCGGCTGTACAGCACGGTGCCCACTTGGACCGTGGCCCCGAATCGACGAGCCACGGCCGGTCGGCCACATTCCGCGATCCATTTGGCCACCGTTGGATGGTGAACTCCTGACGTCCCTGGGGGGCCTCGTAGCACTGTCAGAACCCGTGGGTAGTGTGCGACGAGCAGCCCAGTTAAAGATTCGGAAGGAGCAAAAGTGCCCTCAGTTCTCAACCCCTACATCAACTTCCGCGACAATGCCCGGCAGGCGCTGGAATTCTACAAAGACGTCTTCG
>JAICEV010000597.1 GCA_025923975.1 Propionibacteriaceae bacterium | reverse complement strand
CAGGTAACGCCTGCCTGGCGCAGCACCTCCGAGGCCTGCTCAAAGTGCTGAGCATCTGGCGCCCGAAGGATGGCAACGAGCGCACGCGCGGGCAGCACCGTAGGGCGAGGCGGCGCCGTCACGGTAGCGGAAACTTGATGGCGATCTGGATTGGAGAGCGACAACTTGATCCTTTCAGAGGACTTCGGAGAGAAAGGTCCACGCCTCGTCCTGCATGGCAGTGTCGAAGGCGTGCCCGCCCGGCTTGAACGACCCACGGTAACGGCCGTTGTCCGCATGCAGGCGGTTGAGGTGATCATGAGCCTGCTCCATTCCGGTGCGCGGAAAGAGCTCATCATCGATCCGGTACTGGACCAGGAATCGCGCCCGCCCCATCGAGGTTAGGTCGGGCTAGTCCGTCAGTGACCACAGGCCGGGTATGTGAGCGCCGGTTGCCGCACTGCCGTCGGCCAGTCTTCATAGCGGCGATGGGGTTCGGGCGAGGGCACGCCGCAGCCCGGCGATCGCAGTGGTCAGCGGACAGCCTTGGCTGCCCGGACCGGCCCAGTGCTGCCCCGGCTCTCGATCCGCGGTCGGAAAAAGATCGCATGGCCGGGTGAGCGCCCATTCAGCAGATCCCACATCCGCAGCCAGGCCTGCCCACCGAGCTCTGTCACAGGGACGGATGCCGTGGTCAGCGGCGGAGTCATATACCGAGCAAAGGGGATGTCGTCGAAGCCCACCACCGAGACATATTCCGGCACACTGACACCTTGTTCGCTGAAGGCGCTCATCAAGCCCATAGCGACGAGATCGTTGAAGGCCAGCACGCCGGTTGCCGACGATACTAGGACGCGCTCCGCGGCGTCATAGCCATCGGCGAAGTTGACTCCACACGGGAGAACCTGGATTGCTGTGTCCGGATGATCGTCAAGAAAGTCGCGCACTGCCGCCAGCCGACGAACATTCGATGCGCTCTGCGGCGGGCCGGCGAGGTATGCCAACGAGCGGTGTCCGTAGCCGTACAGCAGTTCAAGCAGCTCACTCAGCCCTGTCCGGTAGTCGGCGGCGACTACTGGGATGCTGGACGATCCAGCCTCGCGATTCACCAGTACCACGGGTTTGAGTTCCGCCAGCAGAGGGCTGAGATCCGCCTCTGCCATGCGTGGGGAGCACAACACGATGCCGTCGCAGCGCCGTCGCGTCTCGACGGCGAGGATTCGCTCCTCGTCGATCGACTCCGCCGAGTCGGCGATCAAGATGTGATAGCCGTCGCGTGCAGCAGCGCGGCTCAGACCGCGCAAGACACCGTGGAACGTGGGGTTCGCCAGGTCGGGCACAACCACTGCAATGGTGTTCGTCTTGCCGAGGACCAGGCTGCGGGCGAGCGGGCTGGCTGAGTAGTTGAGCTCCTCGGCCGCCGCCCGAACCTTTTCCGCTAGCGCCTGATCGACCGACGGGTTACCGTTCATCACCCGTGAGACCGTGGCCAGCGAGACACCAGCGCGGGCTGCCACGTCTGCGATGGTCTGTGGTCGGGTGTGAGATGAATCAGTCACGTTGCGTAGGTTCTCTTCAGCTGTCTCGGCTGTTCCGGAATAGCGCCAGGCTGTGCACCGGCTCGCCATCCGCT
>JAICEV010000596.1 GCA_025923975.1 Propionibacteriaceae bacterium | reverse complement strand
CGACGAACATAGGGTTGAAGTAAGACGGTATGGCGACAAGGCAGGGCGGCCAGGAATCCCGGATTTCCCAGATGGATCAGGTCGACAGGCCCGAAGGCCGCGGAAGCACTGGGGAAACCGCGGATTCCTACTTTCACCCTTCGCGTCCGTCACGACTCGGCTACCTAATCCAGCGTAACAGGTTGATCTGTCAATCGAAACTGGTGCACGAGGCAGGGCAAACGGATGAACGGCCGTTCATGCAGCTTGGCGAATGAGGGCCTCGAGGTAACGGGTGTTCCAGCCGGCGCGCTTCCTGCGGTTCTTCAGGCTGGTCGTGGGCTTGGCCTGATGCAGCAGGCTCATGGCCATGTGCTTGACCACGGCCATGTTCTCGGGCCCGTAGCCGGTCCTTAGGCGGGAGAGATCGTCGCGGAAGACCACGTCCAAGACCCAGTGCAGTCGGTTCTCGATGCCCCAATGCGCCCGTACTGCCCGGGCAAAGGTCTCAGCGTTGAGCTTGGCGGAGCCCAGGTAGTAACGCCGCTCGCGCGTGGTCTTGCCGCCGCGCAGAGTCTCGTTCTCGACCATCCCGATCATGGCGAGGCCAGAGAATGCGACCTCGCCGGGATAATGCCGGTCCGAGAACAGCCAGGCTACATCGTGACACACGGCATGGCAGCGGATCTCGATCCGGCCGTGGTCGCCGTCGGTGGTCTGGCATGTGTCGAGCATGTCCAGCGGCGGGTCGGCGAAGAAGGCCTCCACGTCCTTGAAGGTGACCGGCCGGTTCCCCTTCAGCGCCAGAAGATAGTTGCCACCGCGCTTCAGGATGGTCTCAGCAATCCCGGTCTGGGTACCGATCGCATCGATCGTGACCAAAGCGCCAGTGAGGGCCAGCCGCTCCAGGAGCAGCGGGATGGCGGTGATCTCGTTCGATTTGCCCGATACTGCCTCCTGCCCGAGCACCAGCCGCTGGCGGGTGGCCCAGGCCGAGACGAGGTGCAAAGGATCGCGTCCCTTGCTTCGGGCGTGGGTGCGCCGGGAGGTCTTGCCGTCGATGGCGACGATGTCCGGCTCCGCCTCGCGCAGGCCCTCAACCCAGCTGGCGAAGCAGGCCTTGAACAGCGCAGGATCGAGCGCAGCCACAACCTCGCGCAGCGTGTCGTGACTTGGGATGCCATGCTTGCAGGGCAGCAAGCGGCGCAGGAAGGCCAGGTGCTCGTTGCCCCAGAGCTCCATCTCGACGAAATCATCCGCTCCCGCCAGGGTCGCGCAGAGCAGGAGAAGGAGGATCTCCGGCAAGGGATAGAGCACTTTCGCCGTCTGGCGCGGGTCCTCAAGCGCGGCGAAATGATTGAGCAGGGCCGTGCTGGCGGGCTGGTCCATGGGCGGATCCTCCATCGCTGGAAGCACCGACTAACCAGAACCGCACCAATCCCGAAACTTACCAGCCGTTCATCCAATTGCCCTGGCGGAACCTGCCACTCTCCTGGCAGGAGGTGTAGGTCAGGCCGTACCCTGCCCGGCTGCCGAACCAGCGCCCACCCGGCGGCAGGTAGAGCTTGGCGACCCGCCGGGGCGGGCCACCGTCGCGGCGCAGCAGCGGGCACAAGAACCACCAGCGCTGCCCACCATAGG
>JAICEV010000595.1 GCA_025923975.1 Propionibacteriaceae bacterium | reverse complement strand
GTCGCCATCGTGATGTTGGTCGTTGTCGCGTCATACCGGCAGAACGTGCATGCGTATCCGTCAGGCGGCGGCGACTACGAGGTGGCCACCGTCAATCTCGGGCCGAATGCTGGCCTGACCGTCGGGGCGGCGCTCCTCGTTGACTACGTCTTGACGGTCGCCGTCTCCGTCTCGTCTGGGGTGCAAAACGCCAAGTCCGTCTTCCCCAGCCTCGACGGCAACGAGGCCTGGGTAGCCGGCGGCGTCGTCATAGTGTTGATGGCGCTCAACCTGCGCGGCGTCCGGGAGTCCGGCACGCTGTTCGCCATACCCACGTACTGCTTCATGTTCGCGATCTTGAGCATGGTGATCTACGGGCTGTTTCGCATCCTGGTGCTCGGCGACCAGATCCAAGCGCACAGCGCCCAGTACGGTATCGAGCCGGATCCTGCGTACGCAGCCTTCACCGGCTTCGCGATGGTGGCCTTGCTGGCCCGCACCTTCTCCTCAGGATGCGCAGCGCTGACCGGCGTGGAGGCAATCTCCAACGGAGTGCCGGCATTCCGTAAGCCGAAGAGCAAGAACGCCGCAACCACCTTGTTGCTGCTAGGCGTTATCGCCGTGTCGATGCTGATTGGTGTCGTCGTCCTCGCGAACCTGACCGGGCTCAAGTTGATCGACGCCGGTCACTCGCACTACACCCTGAACGGGGAGGTCGTGGACGTGGTCGAGGAAACGGCCATCGGGCAGTTGTCTGCGGCCGTTTTCGCCGACTTCAAACCCGCTTTCTACTTCACCGTGGCAGCCACGATGCTGATCTTGTTCTTGGCGGCGAACACCGCATTCAACGGCTTCCCGGTGCTGGGCTCGATCCTCGGCAGGGACGGCTACCTACCACGACAACTGCACACTCGCGGCGACCGCCTGGCGTACAGCAATGGAATCATCGTGCTGGCTGTCTTCGCCATCGTGCTGATCATTGCGTTCGACGCTGACGTCACCGCCCTAATCCAGCTTTACGTGGTCGGTGTCTTCGTTTCGTTCACCGTGAGCCAGCTGGGCATGCTGCGGCACTGGACGCGGCACTTGAGGATCGAGAAAGATCCAGCGACCCGCGGTCGGATGATCCGTTCTCGAGTGATCAACGCGATCGGGCTGACGATGACCGCAACGGTTCTGGTCATCGTGCTGGTCTCCAAGTTCACCAAGGGTGCCTATATCGCGATCATCGCGATGGCCGTGCTTTTCCTGATCATGAGGATGATCAGACGGCATTACGAGACCGTCGCCCGGGAGACCGCACTGGTCGAGGGCGAGGATCGAACATTGCCGAGCCGGGTACGGGCGGTGGTACTGGTCAGCAGGCTGCACAAACCGACACTGCGGGCGCTCGCCTTTGCCAAGGCCGCTCGGCCCAGCACCCTGGAGGCGCTCACGGTCTCGATTGATCCGGATGAGACCGCGCGCCTGGTGAAGCTTTGGGAGGAGGCCGACACCGGAGTCTCACTCAAGGTCATTGCCTCGCCCTACCGCGAGGTCACCAATCCGATCATCGACTACGTCAAGAACCTGCGGCGCGAAAGCCCCCGGGATGTGGTGACGGTCTACATCCCTGAATACGTGGTCGGCCACTGGTGGGAGCAAAT
>JAICEV010000594.1 GCA_025923975.1 Propionibacteriaceae bacterium | reverse complement strand
CACCGAGGAGCAGGTCGCCGGAGGGCTACCTGTGATCGCGCCAGAGGGGTTCCTCGGGCACGCCGTGTCCGAGAACGTGTTCGTCGGCACCGCGATGGCGCGCCGTGCGGCTTACATGTACGGAGCGGCGTTGCCCAAGGGTGCAACTGGTCAGATCGGCGCCGGCCTCGGGCAAACCGTCCCGACCGGCGAGGTGAGCCTGATCGCCCCGACCGTCGAGGTCACTCATACCGGTCAGGAGATGATGCTCGACGGTATCCGCATCGTGTTTCAGCTCACCCCCGGGACCGAGGCCCCGGCCGAGATGAATTTCTACTTTCCCGCGCACCGCGCGTTGTGCGCCGCCGAGAACACGTCACACACGCTCCACAACGTGCTGACGATCCGAGGTGCCGTAGTGCGTGATGCCCACGCCTGGGCGCACTATCTGACCGAGACGATAGGCCTGTGGGGGGCCCACCTCGACGTGGTGTTCGCTTCCCACCACTGGCCGACGTGGGGCCGCGAGCGAGGGGTCGAGTTCCTGGCGACCCAGCGCGACGTCTACCTCTACCTGCACGACCAGACACTCCGGCTCATCAACCAAGGTTTGGTCGGGGCCGAGATCGCCGAAATCCTGGAGCTCCCGCCGGCGCTCGAGTCGGCCTGGCATGCACATGGGTACTACGGATCGGTCAGCCACAACGTCAAGGCGATCTACCAGCGCTACCTGGGCTGGTACGAGGGAAATCCGGCGCGACTCTGGCGCCATCCACCGTCCGAAGCGGCCGCTCGCTATGTCCAAGCGATCGGCGGCATCGACGTTGCGGTGAGCGAAGCCCAAGCCGCCTACGACGCCGGCGACTACCGCTGGGCAGTCGAGCTGCTCGACCACATCTTGTTCGTCGACGAGCACAACTCCCTCGCCCGCACACTGCAAGCCGACTCGATGGAACAACTCGGTTTCGGGGCCGAGAACGGGACGTGGCGAAACGCCTTCCTGTCCGGTGCACACGAGCTCCGACACGGCAAGTTCGGCACGCCGACTGTCGTGTCGGCCGACCTCCTGGGAGCGCTCACCGTCGACCAAGTGTTCGACAGCATCGCCATCCGCGTCGACGGCCCACGAGCCTCGGACCAGCGCATAACGATCTGCTGGATCATCACTGACACTGCCACCACCTATCAGATGGAACTGCGCAACGGCACGCTCAACCATCACACCGTTCCGAGTGCCACGCCCGACACGACGACCTACTCCCTGACTCGCCTCGCACTGATCGGACTCGTCAGTGGTGCCGTCGATCTCGCCGTCGCGCTCGCGGACGGAACGGTCACTTGCGATGGCGACCCCACTGCGATCGGCCAACTCATCGCACTGCTGGCGCCAGTCGACCCGAACTTCTCGATCGTCACTCCCTGACCCGCGCGCAAGTGCGTCCGTTGCGCACCGTGGGAGCCGAAGTCACACACCGTGGGAGTCCGTTGTGTCGAGTCCGTCCCCTGGGATTCGAACCCAGAACCAATGGATTAAGAGTCCACTGCTCTGCCGTTGAGCTAGAGACGGTTTGAGGCGAACCATCCTAGACGTCGGGTCGGTCGCGCCCAACAGGCCTTCCGCCTACGCTCGCCCGCCGTGGAGGTGCTCAGCGAT
>JAICEV010000593.1 GCA_025923975.1 Propionibacteriaceae bacterium | reverse complement strand
AGCGCAGTGGTTTCTGACAACTTTCCATAGAGAAGGGCCTCCAGCCGTACGCCCTCGGTCGAGCATCGAGAGCCCAAGCGTCGAGCATCGAGAGCCCAAGCGTGCCCGGCTGCTCTCACGATCGACCTCAGGACTGACTTGTCAGAATCCCAGAACCATATTCGGTGCCGAGATTCTGCCGACTTGACCCTTGCCTCAGCACCTGGATGAAGACTGCCGTCAAGAAGCCGAACAGAATGGCCGTAGCAATCACCAATCGGACGCTGAGCGTGTTGAGGTCAGGCCAGCCGGCAGCGATCAGCGCTGCTACGGCCGCCGCCAACGCCGCCACCATCCAGCCTCGACGGCCGAGTGCCGCATAACGTCGCGCAAACACCACACACGTGGCGATGGCCCCAACGAAGCTGAGCATGAAACCGATCTCGTGCAGCAGCCCGTGCCAGCTCATGGCTGGCGCGCCCGCCGGCGCACCCGGTGGAAAGCCGGCACCGGGGTCGGCGGTGAAGGCTCCAGCAGTGATCAGTCCGAGACCCGTTAGTCCGACAAGCAACGGACCCCACGTTCTACCGCGGCCGTCTTGGAGTGCCAACCGTAGGCCGACCGCACCGACCACGTAGAGCAGGCCGCTGATGACGAAGTTGGCGATCTGAACCCAGCCCAGCGAACCGAGACTCAGCAGGCTGATCGGATGCCGTCCAAGATCAAACCCATTTCGGGTGAACGCCTGGGTCAGGCTGGTTGTGATGAACAGCGGACCTGCGACGATCCCGAAGGCGAGCAAAGTGCGCTTCATGATCAAGACCTTTCCTATCGACGCCTGGTTGGCGCCTCTCATAGGGATGTCGTAGCCAGACGCCGGTATCGGACATGATCAGGAAGGTGCATTGTCAAGCATGGCGGCTCGGCGATTGAGGTAGCGCTGCTGTGGCAGATTCGTGGCCCTACGAGCCGCGGCGAGATACGCCTCGCGAGCGGCTGCCATATCACCGGTCATTTCCAGCAGGTGGGCGCGCACCGCGTACAGCCGATGGTCCCCGGCCAGCTGCTTGTCTCCGGTCAGCGTTGCCACCCGTTCCAGTCCAGCAGTCGGTCCGTCGGCCATGGCGACTGCGACGGCATGATTCAGCGCAACCATTGGGTTGTCCGAGATCTGCAGCAGCATTTCGTAAAGCGCCTTGATCTGCGGCCAGTCGGTCTCCTCCGCGCTTGGCGCCTCGTCATGGATCGCTGCGATCGCAGCCTGGAGTTGGTAGGGACCGAGGATCCCGCGCGGCAGCGCCTCGGTGATCAACTCGACTCCCTCGGTGATGTAGTCGCCGTTCCATAGGGAGCGGTCCTGCTCCGCCAGCGGCACCAGCTCGCCGGTGTCGTTTGTGCGCGCCGCGCGCCGGGCGTCGGTGAGCAGCATGAGCGCCAGCAGTCCGGCAACCTCGCCGTCGTCCGACAGCACCTCATGAACCATCCGGGTGAGCCGAATCGCCTCGGTGGAGAGCTCGACCCGATGCAGGCTAGGGCCTGCGGTGGCGGCGTAACCCTCGGTGAAGATCAGGTAGAGAACGTGCAGAACCGCGGCCAGTCGTTCGACACGCTGAGCCCGGGCGGGCAAGCGGAATGGGATTCCGCTGTCCGTAATCTGTTGCTT
>JAICEV010000592.1 GCA_025923975.1 Propionibacteriaceae bacterium | reverse complement strand
TGGGGAAGCCGCCAAATGCGCGGGCCGGCCCACCCGAATTGGTGGTGTGCCACCTTGGGCTCGACGAGGCGCTGCGGGCAGCTAAGGGGTCGCGGAAGTGCACACGGCGCCCCGGCACAGCGGAAAGACTGTCCGACCACGGCACGTCTGCCGAAACCTCAACGACGATCGTTTCCACAAGCGGCAGCCGTACCGACCCCTTGTCTCTGCTGAACTGTTCACCATAGCTTCACCAGAGATCTTGGTCCGGGTGGCATTCTTCAAACTATGGATATGCAGGACGAAACACCTCGCGCTATGGACGACTCGCAGGTCTGGGAAACGCTACACGCAGCCCACACCGCCTATATGGCAGCAACCTCGCCTGCATACGACGAGGTGCTCACCGAAGTCGCTGATCGAATTCAGGCGAGCGCCAGCATCGGCAAGGCCGATATGGGGGCCTTGCTTTTCTGGAAACGGCTCCGTGCGGATACGCCGTGGGTCCGAGACCTGATGAAAATGCAGGATCTGGAAGTGCGGGCGGTGACGGAGGGGGCTGTGTCTGCCGTGAACGACCTCTCGCTCTCCGTACCCAAAGCGGCTTCTGCCGGTCGGGGCGCGCTGTCGCCCTTGCCTGGCTTCGAAAAGGGAGACGCCTTCGCGTCAGCTCTTCTGCTGGCAGCAGCACCTCTGCGGATGGCAGTGTACGATCGGCGCGCCAACGCCGGGCTGGAGTCTTTGGGTCGTACGCTCTCCGCGGCGCCCGGCAGGTACAAGCGCTACATGGAGTTCGTGGAAGATCTGCGGTTGATCGCGAAGCGACAGGGGCACACCTGGACTGCCAGAGATGTCGACGTCGCGCTCTACTGGCTCGGCGGCCCGAATCGGCTGCCAACATAAGGCGGGCCGTGGGGACGCGCCCGGGATGGGGCGGGCCGCTGCGGGGCTGCTGACTCCCTGCCGCCAAAGCCCGGGCCGTCCGTTTGTAGACACTCCACAAAATCACGTCGTCATGGGGAAACTAGCGTCTGCTGTGAGGCATATCCGCAGCCAGCCAGCGCAAAGGACCATCAATGACGATTCAGGCAGCACTCCCCGCACATTACGAAATCCTCGAAACCGCCCGCAGACAGGTCCTCGAGGAGGGCCGGGGCCTGACGCAGGACCAGCTGGTAGACCTCCTGCGCCTACCGGATGAAGCCATCCCCGCGGCGCTGCAGCTCGCCCACGAGGTCCGGCTGCGCCACTGCGGCGAGGACGTCGAGGTGGAAGGCATCATCTCCATCAAGACCGGCGGCTGTCCCGAGGACTGCCACTTCTGCAGCCAGTCCGGGCTCTTCGACTCCCCCGTCCGCGGGGTCTGGCTCGACATCCCCGAACTGGTCAAGGCTGCGAAGGAAACGGCCGCCACCGGCGCCACGGAGTTCTGCATCGTCGCAGCGGTCCGCGGCCCCGACATCAAGCTCATGAACCAGATCAAGTTCGCGATCGACCGCATCAACGAAGCCGTGGACATCAACATCGCCTGCTCCTTGGGCATGCTCACCCAGCGCCAGGTCGACCAGCTGGCAGAGTGGGGCGTCCACCGCTACAACCACAACCTGGAAACGGCGCGCAGCTACTTCCCGGAGGTGGTGACCACCCACACCTACGAGGAGCGCC
>JAICEV010000591.1 GCA_025923975.1 Propionibacteriaceae bacterium | reverse complement strand
GTAATTGGCGCGGGGTGCGGGGGATTGAGTGCTGCCGCGCTTCTTGCCGGCCAGGGCCGTCGGGTTCTCGTGCTCGACCAAAACGATGCAGTTGGCGGATGCGCCTCCAGCTTTGAACGAGAGGGGTACACCTTCGATGTGGCGGCGTCGATCTTTGAGGTATTGGAGCCCTTAAAGCGGACGCTCGCGATGCTGGGCACCAGTGTCGAGCAAGAAATTGACCTTCTCAGTTGTGATCCGACTTGCGCCGTTGCCTTGCGGGATGGAAAGCGAATCACATTTCCGATGGGAGGCATCGTCGAGGCGCTGTCGGAACTGTCAGTCGAGGATGCTCGGAATTGGACTCGTTACGCGTCCTATTGCGAGGAGTTATACGACGCATTGCTCGACACGCTGTACGTTCAGCCGGTCAGCACGCTCGGCGAGCTCGTTGGAGTCCTTCGGAAGCGGCCAGCGCTAGTGAAGTACTTGCCCACCTTTTTGACGAGCTACCAGGCGGTTCTTGCCAGATACTTCAGCGATCGGACGCAGCAGGGGCTGGCCTTTCAGGCCCTCACCCTCGGACTGCCGCCGGCCCTGCTGCCAGGGATTTACAGCTTCCTTCCCTACGGCGAGCTCCGCAGCCCGCACTACCCACGCGGCGGAATGATCCAGATTCCGAGAACCCTGCAGCGGCTCGGCGAGCGCCACGGAATGCTGGTGCAGCTTGGCGCCCGCGTAAGTAAAGTGCTGATCGAGCGCCGACGCGTCATCGGTGTGCGATTGGCGGACGGCACGGAGATCCGCAGCGACGTCGTGGTCTCCAACATCAACGCCAAGACCCTCTATCAAAACCTTATCGGCTTTGAGCACCTCCAGTGGCTGGTGCAACGTGGCGTGCGTAGTTACCGATATGACAACGCCTGCCCGATGGTTTATCTCGGCGTTGATTACCTTCCGCCGCTCACCGCTCATCACACCTTCATCGCACCTACGCTGCCCGAAATCAACGGCTGGTGGCGCGGTCGCGCCCAGCAACCGATCCCCCAACGACAATTCGGCATGATCGACTGGCCGACCTTCAGCGACCCCGCCCTCGCACCGGAAGGCAAGCATGTGCTGAACGTAACCGTCGTCGGAACCTATCAAGGAGTCGACTGGGACAGGCACAAGACCCGCTTCATCAATGACGTCGTCACATACCTCTCCAGGGAGCTCGTTCCCGGCCTCGCTGACCATGTGGCGATTGCTGAATGCGCGACTCCGATTGACTTTGAGCGGCGAATTGGGCTCGCCGAGGGCGGCCTGCACGGAATCACCCAAGATGCGGCGCACACGACGATCTTTCGCCCATCCAACAAGTCGAAGAGCATCGACGGCCTGTATCTTGCTGGCTCGTCAACCCATCCCGGCGGAGGCGTACCAACCGTCATCGCCTCGGGCGCAATCGCTGCGAACCTTGTTGAGCGACACGAAAAGTAGGAATATCCATGGTCTCCAAACGAAGCTCATATGTCGTGATCGTCCTCGTAATCGTCGGCACCGCAGCACTGCTTGTGCGGCTGCGAAAACGGACTCCGCCCGGCTACTTGGCCAACCTGTTCCGCCAGGCCCATCACCTGCCTGGTCGCTATCGAGTGTGACCACACCAATCGCCCAACCGACG
>JAICEV010000590.1 GCA_025923975.1 Propionibacteriaceae bacterium | reverse complement strand
CTGGACGACCTGGTTTGGCCACATCGTGCCGGCCGGTACTGACATCACCACTGGAAAGATGATCCGCCACGGCGACGCCGGCGATCCCGATCCTGCTGAGAATCCGGCAGAACCGTCGCCGGCCCACGGCGTTTATCCGCCGGCGTTTCCCATCCCGCCTGGGCCAGGTTCCGGTAATCCACGTCTCGTTGCCCGTGTGGGCGCCATTGGCGAAGCACCCAATTCGTCCAACAACACCTATCTGGGCCTGGAGTACTACAAGCAGCTGGTACCCAACGGTGAAGTCACGTTGCCGGGCTCGGTTTGTCCGACGTGCACTCCGAGAGACCTCAATGCAATCGACACCTGGCTTCCGCTCGCTCTTGCCGAGCTGCTCGAAGGCATCGGGGGCGGCATCCTCTCACCTCATTCGCAATCGACGTCCTCGGTGTTCCACACGGTCCGCATCCTGAAAGAACGCGGGGAATTGAATCTCTTGAAGGGGATCATCATTCCCGAGGGGGCAGGGACCGATCTCGCAGCTGCGGGGCTCGTTGGGTCGGACTTCGACTCGATTCCTTTCCTGCTGGTGAACGGTGACTATCGTCCACTCGCCACACGGAAGGGGAACTACGCCGCCGTTGCTGCGATGAATGCGAGCCGCACACGCAAAGTTGGACCTGCACTTTCGCTCAATGTGGAAGACCCGATCTTCAAGGGCAAGCTCAACGGCCATACACACATGGGCATGCTGGGCTCGACCGCCCTGGTTGAATTCGACTTCTTCCTGGAGTGGGCCGGCAAGAATATCGACAATCCGCTCCTGAAGAGCGGATGTGCAGTCGGAACGAACAAGAAGTAACACCTGTTGCTGCTCTCCGTGAACGAGATCTCGTTTTGAACAGCGGGCTGCAGGCTGCCTAACCTCGCAGTGGAGCCGACAGCGCTTTCTGTTGAGATCATGTCAGCGCTGCGGCTCAGCGCGCATCGTTAGGCAGCTGATTCGGCCGATGGACGAATCGAGACACAAGAGGGCCACGCGAAAGCGTGGGCTGGGTATTGCGCTGCTGATCGTCGGCACGGCAGCTGGTGCCACCGCATTGATCTTGCTCTTCGGCTCGGGCCTGCGTGATTCCGTTGGGTTCGTACTCTTAGCCTTTGTCTTCGTCGGACTCGTGGGCGGTTCTTACCTCTTGGTAGCTACGCCACAAACGGTCGATACGAAGAGCGTAATCGTTTGGAGCGCCCCTGGTCTCATCGTGACCGCGATCGGTGGCGTCGTGGCACTCCAACAGATTATCTCCTTGCCACTTGGCGCAGCTACTGCCGTTGTCGGGGTTCTATGGTCTGTCGCCGGTGCGATCGCGCCGTTGACGTCGACTGCCGCGTCCATCTCGTGCTGGCGATCGCGCGCTCCGTCACACTTGGCGGCAGGCGCTGGGTCGCCACGCTGCCTAACACGTTTGCAGCCGACGGCGGGCGTGCGATCATCAGCCGCTGCGGCTGAAACCTAGCCGTTAGCCGCTGCGAGGTGCTCGTCGACAAGCGACAATCCAGCGGAATGCCCAACTCGGAGCAAACTCGCATGGGACTTCTAACCTTCAGCCTCAACGTCACCCTGGACGGCTGCGTCGACCACCAGGAGGGAATCGCCGACGACGAGACACGCGCTTTCTTCACCCGCCT
>JAICEV010000589.1 GCA_025923975.1 Propionibacteriaceae bacterium | reverse complement strand
GCACCGCGGGTCGTAGCGGCATCGGCCGAACGGCGCATTCGGCTCTGGGAGGAGCGACGGCGCCGGTCGCCCTCGCCGCTTCTTCCGTTTCTATAACTTGCTCATGGCTCTACGAGCCACCACCGGTGGATGAAAACAGGTGGTGGCGCCAGTAGCCTGCTCAACGACGGTCGCGTGGATGAGGTCGGCAGGGGCCTGGTGCCGCGAGCCCGCCTATAACTTTGGCCTGGGTGTCCTAAGGCACCACCGATTGTCGCTCCCATCCGGGAAGCACGCACAGCACACTGATGAGAAGAGGACACCCCCGTGACCGTCGTACCGAGGAGGCGACGATGGAGGTCCTGTTCGAGCGGTGTTGCGGGCTTGATATCCACAAGCGCACGGTGGTGGCATGTCTGGTCGTACCGGGATCGACCGGCGCGCCGACGAAAGACGTGCGCAGCTTCGGGACGATGACCGATGAGCTGTTGCAACTGGCAGATTGGCTCTCCGCTGCGGGCTGCACACATGTCGCGCTGGAGAGCACCGGGGTGTATTGGAAGCCGATCTGGAACCTGTTGGAGGGGCAGTTCGCACTCCTCCTGGTGAATGCCCGGCACGTCAAGGCCGTGCCTGGTCGCAAGACCGACGCCAAGGACTGCGAATGGGTGGCCGACCTGCTGCGTCACGGCCTCCTGCGCGGCAGCTTCGTTCCTGATCGTGGCCAACGCGAACTGCGTGAGTTAACGCGGTATCGCACCAGCCTGGTCCAAGAGCGATCCGCCGAAGTCAACCGGCTGCAGAAGACCTTGGAAGGGCCAACATCAAACTGGGCGACGTCGCCACCGACATCATGGGACTGTCCAGCCGGCAGATGTTGGCATCCATCGCCAGCGGAGAGACCGATGCAGCGGCTCTAGCGCAACTTGCCCAGGGGCGCCTGCGGGACAAAGTCCCGACGTTGGAGCGAGCGCTCGCGGGGTGTGCCGGTCCCCACCAGCGGTTCCTCCTGGCACGGCAACTGGCCCATATCGACTTCCTCGATGCCAGCGTTGCCGAGGTGAGCGCCGAGATCGCGGCGCGGCTGCGCCCGTGTGAGGACGAGATGGAACGGCTGGCAACCATTCCCGGGATCGGCCGCCGCACGGCTGAGGTGCTGATCGCGGAGATCGGCACCGACATGAGCCGATTCCCAACGCCCGCGCACCTCGCGAGTTGGGCAGGGATGTGTCCGGGTAACGATGAAAGTGCGGGCAAACGCCGCAGTGGGAAGACGCGCAAAGGCAGCCCATGGCTGCGGTCGACGTTGATCGAGGCCGCCCGGGCAGCCGGGCGCAGTAAGGGAACCTACCTGGCGGCGCAGTACCACCGGCTTGCCGCCCGGCGTGGCTCGAAGCGAGCGGCGGTCGCTGTCGGCCACACCATCCTGCTCATCATCTATCTCCTGCTCAGTCAGGGCGACGTCTACCACGATCACGGCGACCGCTACTTCGATGAGCGCGATCGCCATGCGGTCGAGCGGCGGCTCGTCGCGCGCCTCGAGGGACTCGGGTATAAGGTGTCGCTCGATCCAGCCGCGTGAGAGGAACGGGGATTTTCACAGCACGCCCATGATGGGAACCACGCTCCCCGTTTTTCCGCTTGACAGCGTATGACTCCGGTTCCAGATAATGCAGATATTCCCGCGTTATCGGAACCAGTTTTCTCAAG
>JAICEV010000588.1 GCA_025923975.1 Propionibacteriaceae bacterium | reverse complement strand
GGGCGGCTGTCAGCCGCGCAGCTTTGCTCGCAACTGGTCGGTGTCCTCGGCCGTCCAACCCATTTTGATCAACATCGGCGGAACGCCGCCGAAGGTGTCGTCGATGTATCGCAGGAAGCTGATCATGGTCGCTCGGTGGCTGAGGTGTGAGGAAATGGGTCGGCCCTCGAGGTTCGCAGCGTAGGTCGATGAGGCCAACAGACGTCCAACGATCTGCTCAACACGCTCCGAACTTGCCGCGTAGTCATCGATGATCGCTTCAGGTTCGGCATCGGCTACCGATAGGGCCAGCGCGACGAGAGTGCCGGTGCGGTCTTTGCCCGCGGCGCAGTGAACCAGCGCCGTACCAGGCGCTCGGGCGACTGTGCGCAGCGCGGCCAGCACCGAGTCCGGGCGATCGATCAGGTAGGAGAAGTAGACCGAGGCCACCTCGTTGTCCAGTTGGACACTGGGTTCGAGGTCGATCCAGGGCAAGGCCTCTTCGGGTAGCACCTCGGGGCGTACGTCGGGCTTGGTCTCACCCACCCCGGTCTCCCACTCCCGAAAGAGCGAGAACTGGTGGATCCGGACATCTGCCCCGGTGAGCGGGCCAGGCCCTTCACGTTCGGCCTCGTAATCACTACGCAGGTCTATGACGTCCGTCAGGCCTAGCCCGAGCAGCTGATCCACGTCAGAGGTCGTGAGTGTTTGGAGATTGTCCGAGCGCAATAGTCGACCAGGGATGATTTTGCCGCCGTCGGTGGTCGGGATCCCCCCGACGTCGCGCATATTGGCTAGGCCGGCGAGGTCGATCCACATCCGTTCCACCCAGTCAGGGTAATAGGGTCACTCTCTGCTGACTGGGTGGTCGCGATCAGATGGACTTGCTAACGGGCGTTCGCCTTAATCTTGAACGGCAGGCAGGCCAGCTTGTTTCCGGCGCTTCCGACGGCAGGCCCGCCCTCAACCGGACGACTGACCGTCGTCGTCTCGTGGAAGGTAATCGAGCGTTCGCCATTATCTCCCGGCGTTGGGACAAACTGCACACTCGCCATGTCCCGCGCAGTACCGTCGGAATTCACATCGAAGTTCAGCCAGACTTCGGTCTTATTGCTGACTACGGATGGAAGGGTGGTACCGGGTATTAGGGGTGAGGTGTTGTAGTGACCTCCTACCGTCACCGTCGCCGGATCATCGGGGTTCCTTATCCCGCACGGTCCAACATGGAGATGTGCGCCGTAGCTCTTGCCGGCGGCACTCTCATGGAGTCCGCTGAGCCGGACCCGGAAGTAGCTGCTGTCCCCCATGCCAACCATCATGGCCGTCGCCCGAGCGCCCTCGTACACATCAGCCCCCGGCCATATGTCAGTCAGCTCACCGCCGTAGTACCCCAAGCTCACGCTTGACCCTTTGGATCCCACGCTCGTCGACCCGGTCAAAGCCTGCGCGGACACGGCCGTGGAGGCGAGTGCAAGGACGGATAGAGCGACGGCAGCAACGGCCGCCCTACGGTAGCGAGGCACGATTTCCCCTTTGAGACCTGACTGAGCAAAGTCCCGGGCAGGGGCCTCCACTAGGTCACCTTGTCCCCCCGACCGAGTCACCTCGCGTCAGCATAGGTGATCTGCCGCTGTCGCACCGGAATTTCGGACGATCTCAAAAATAGATTCAGCTGGCCCAGTGTCCGGTGAAGAACAACCAGCTCCACCACACCATGAGCACAATTTCGATACTGAAGGCAACCGCCACCAGTAGCCG
>JAICEV010000587.1 GCA_025923975.1 Propionibacteriaceae bacterium | reverse complement strand
CGCGTCGAGCCGCGACCGCTGAATTCTTGACCCGGGAGCCAACTCCGACAGAGCCTTCAGTTCCCGGCCGACGCGCCATTGTTGATCTCGAGCCCTACGAGCCCAGCGAGCCCGTTCTGCCGGCTCAGCCAGCCACCTCCCTGGTAATCGGGCAGAGTGCTGCGGAGAGTCCCCAGCCTCGGCGCAGTGCACCCTCGCCACCTCTTGAGCCGGCGGTCGAGCCGCCGAAGATCACCGCGCCTGAGGTCGCACCCCGTGACCCGATGATCGTCCCGGCGCTTGCGACCATGTCGGCTCCGGCGCCCATTCCAGCGCCAGCCCGAGCCCAGCAGACCGAGCTCTACCAGCCCGCTCCGCTCCCCGATCGTCCAACCACGCGGCTACCCCAGACACCGGCAGTAACTCAACCGGTGTCTCACACCAGGCCGGTGGAGCCGGTTCGGGCGCCCTCGCCAGACCGCACGCCGACGACCCCTCGAGCACGGCCAGGACCAGCCGTCCCACACGTTGCCGCACCCGTCGTACATCGGGCCAAGCCGTCCCGGCGCACCGTGCACCACGCGGTGCCGCCGATCGTCGTCGATCGGTTGATCAAGAGCTATAACGGCACCCTCGCCGTACACAATCTCAGCTTCGTGGTGGAGCCGGGACGTATCACCGGATTCCTCGGGCCCAATGGCGCCGGGAAAACAACCACGATGCGGATTCTCCTCGGCCTGGTCACTCCGACAACCGGTACGGCGACGTTCGGGGACCTGGCCTACGTTGAGCTGACACATCCGCAGCGAACGGTCGGGTGTGTGCTCGATGCGCGCTTCCACCCGGCTCGTAGTGGCCGCAACCACCTTCGGGTGCTCGCGCCAACGGCCGGTGCCAGTAATCGACGGGTCGATGAGCTGCTCGGTGAGGTCGGTCTGGGCAACGTGGCGCGGCAGCCGGTCGGCGAATATTCAACGGGAATGCAGCAGCGCCTCGCGCTGGCTGCCGCGATGCTCGGCAATCCCGACTACCTGATCTTGGATGAACCAGCGAATGGCCTTGATCCCGAAGGCATGCAGTGGCTGCGCACCTTCCTGCGCGATTTCGCGGCAAGCGGCCGGGCCGTTTTGGTGTCCTCGCATCTGCTGAACGAGGTCGAGGCCACCGCTGACGACATTGTGGTGATCAACCGAGGCCGGCTGCTGGCGCAGATGTCGATGTCGGCACTCAAGCTGGGTGAGGGCATCACCCGCGCACGGGTGTCAGATCTGCGAGGCGCGATGCAAACGCTGGCGGCCATCGGTGCTGACGTGGAAACCACGGTGGACGAGCGGGGCAGCTATCTGAGCATTCACAGCCACGATGTGGGCCAGGTTGGCTCCGCACTGTTCAGCGCCGGCATTGCGGTGGATGAGCTGACCACCGAGCGGCGCGACCTCGAGCAGGAGTTCTTCTCCATGCTCGAGGGTTCTGGATGAGCGCTGTGCTGCGCGCAGAAATGCGCAGAATCAGCACGACGAAGTTGTGGTGGATAGTGCTCCTGTGCATCTTCGTGCTCAGCGCTGGGTATGCGGCGCTGCCAGCCGTGGTCGCTCTGCTGCAAAGTAGGTCGGGCATTACCAGTTCGCCGTTTTCTGATCCCGGCATCATCCACAGCATCTACAACGGCGGAAATGTGCTGTCACGGATCCTGGCCATGGTGGTAGGCATCGTCGGAGTGGGCAGCGAATATCGCTACGGCACGCTCGCCTCGAACTACCTGG
>JAICEV010000586.1 GCA_025923975.1 Propionibacteriaceae bacterium | reverse complement strand
GGTTCACTGAACTCGACATTCAGCTGCACCGGCCCGGGCGTCCGGGTCCGTGACCCGGTGGCTGCCGTCACAATGCGGGCGATCTCGAAGCGCCAGGTCCGATGATCAAGAACCCCATCTGACAGGGCGGCGAAGCCACGCACCTGTCGACCGAATAGCTGATCTTGATCAGTAGTCTGGTTGGATCCGGTGTTGATCACTGAGCGTGGTCGGCTGGCGGTGATCACGATCAACGGCACGTGTGCATGCCAGGCCTCCAGCACCGCCGGGTGCAGGTTCGCCGTCGCTGTGCCCGAGGTGGTCAGTACCGCGACCGGCGCACCGGAACCCTTGGCAAGCCCAAGAGCGAGAAACCCGGCGGTGCGCTCATCGATCCGGACATGCAGCCGCAGCAGCCCGATGCGGTCGGCCTCAAGACACTCGTACGCCAGCGGGGCACTCCGGGCGCCAGGGGCTAGCACAACATCGCGTACGCCGCGGCTGATCAGCTCCCCGATGATCACCCGTGCACACGTGGTGGCGTTACCCGTCATGTGCCCTGAGCCTGTCGAAGGGCCAGCTCTCGCGTCTGCACGAGACGAGCCTGCCAGAACCGCTGCACCTGGTCGTCTGGTTGGTGTCTCTGCAGCGCGGCGTGGTCCACGGCCAGATCGCCTATCCGGATCACGCCGTCAACGGCGATGAGTGGCTCTGCAACCAAGTCATCAGTCAGCAAGGCGACTGTATTAAGCCCACAGGCGTACAGCAGCTCGGGTAGTGCCGCGGCCAGCGCGAGACCTGCCCTGATACCGACCGAGGTCTCCAGTGCACTCGAAACCACCACCGGCAAGCCGATCCGCTCAGCAATCTGCAAGCACGCGAGTACGCCGCCGAGCGGTTGCACCTTGAGAACCGCAATGTCCGCGGCTTCTCGCTTGGCAATCTCGTAGGGGTCAGCGGCGCGGCGGATGGACTCGTCGGCGGCGATAAGCACGTTCAGTCCGGATCGCGCCAGCCGCCGCCGGAGATCTGCGAGCTCGTCGACGCTCGCACACGGCTGCTCGACGTACTCAAGATCAAAGCGCGCTAGGTCCCGGACGGCAGACAGGGCATCGGCGACGCTCCAGCCGCCGTTAGCGTCGATCCTGATCTTTCCGCTCGGGCCCAGCGCATCGCGCACTGCCTCGAGTCGGGTGGCATCGTCAGTCAGCGTCTGTCCTCGCTCCGCCACCTTGATCTTGGCGGTGCGACAGCCGGCAGCCCGAGCGAGGTCGTACGCCTGCTCCGGACCGACCGCCGGAATCGTGCTATTGACAGGAATCTCAGTTCGCAGGGGCACCGGCCAACCACGCTCGGCCGCCTCCTCAGCCGCGTGCAGCCATGGCACCAGCTCAGCTCCGTGATAGTCGAGGAAGGGACTCCACTCCCCCCAGCCGGCAGCACCGCGCCACACCATTCCTTGGCGTTCACTGATACCGCGAAACCGAGTGCGCAACCCGAGCGCGTAACAGTAAGGCTCGTGCGGCACCGTCCCAGTCTGGACCAATCGCAGCTGCTGGTTAGCCTGGTCGCCGTGAGTGCAGCCGGTCCAGACCTCGCACGGCTCAAGCTGGTTCAGCCCTCGGAAGCCGCCGAGGCGCTGGCCGTTTCTCTCGCCGGAGGACCAGCCATTGCACCGCTGCCAACGGATCCGATCGAGCGGGAGCGCGCAATCACCGTGCTGGAGCCCGATAAGCCGGTGGATGAGGTCGACGCTGCGGTGG
>JAICEV010000585.1 GCA_025923975.1 Propionibacteriaceae bacterium | reverse complement strand
CGGTACATCTCTCCAAGTCCTGGTCAAGGAATGGTCAGCCCGTACGCAGGTATTGGACCAGAGCTGGCTGACAGATTGGCGCAAACTGAGCGAACTTAAGAGATTGGTTGATTCCGCCATGCGCAGTCGAAGACCGCCACCGCGGCCGCAGCCAGTAGCCCGGTGCCGAAGATCAGGTCGCCGAACTGAGCGAACGGATCGAAGTAGATCGTGGTACTGCCGTCTCGGATCAGCGCCGCATACGCCAGGACAGTCATGCTGATCACGTAGTTGGTCAACACCAGCAGTACCCGAGTGGGACGCGGAAAACGGCGGCTCTCCCGATTCGCCCAGCCAGAACTGGTGAAGAGGTCCCAGGTCAGACCGAAGAGCACCAATGCCACTCCAGAAAAACCGAGCACAGCGCCGAGAGGGTTTGAAATGAAGTCCCGATAGGAGAATAGGGCGGACAAGATCAGCATCCCGGCGAATGCCAGCGCGCGCTGCGGCGTCAACTGCCGGCGCAGCCACAAGATCAGCACAGCGACTACAACCACCGCCGATGTCACCAGATTGAGTGCATCGGGGTTGATCGGAGCCGGCGTCCGGTCACCGAACAGCAGCTGCCGCGCGAGGGCAACCAGCATGACGCCGATACCGCCCAGGACCAGAGCGCGGCTGGCCTGTCCACGTCGCGCGGCACGTACCGCGAGGATGAGCAAGACGATGCCGACGAGGACTCGGCTGGGGTCGATGACACGGGTGACGAGCGGCGTGATGTCGAATGACATCCGCGCGGCAGCACCTGCAGGCTCGAGCGAGGCAAGCACCTGAAGGACGGACAAGAAAACCTGAACGGGGAGCGCGACGGCGATCAACGCAGCCGCGATGGTGAACCCGACTCGGCCGAGCTCATCACCGAGCTCTGACACCACAGGCGCCGACGCTCGGCGCCGGGTGACCCGCAATAGCACCAGCCCGACCACAGTAAACGCGGTCACCAATGCGCACGCCCATAGCAACGAGGTCAGCCCTTCCACGACTGGATCTCGGTGTGCAATCAACCAGCCGCACTGCACCAAGCGGATGCACAGCACCCCGACCAAGATCAGGTACGGCCATCCCTGCTTGGCGAACCGCTGCGCGTTCTGCGTCGCCGCCACCGTCGCGCGCACGGTGACCTCCGCCACTGAGGCTCCTGCGACTGTCGCGGCTGGCAGCGCGAGGTAACCGAGGATCGCTGCAGTGTGCTGCAGGTTGAGCGGCGTAAGGTCCGAGCCGTAGATCCTGGCTTGGCGGGTCTCGGCAATGCCGATCGTCATCCCCAAACCGACCAGCGCCCACATCACGGCGAATTCCCACCAGGCGAACCGGCGGCGCCATCGAATGATCACCAGCACTAGCAACGCCGTCATAAGGCACGCAGCGATCACTGGCCAGCCCACCCATCCGGCAAGCGACGGGCTGCGCAACGACCACGTTCCCATCACCATGAGCGTGAATAGCAGGCCCAGCACCTTGAGCCACCAGGGCCCGTGCTGTGCCGCCGCCATCAGTGAGGCAACTCCGAATGAGAGCAGCAGCACCAGTGGCCAGATCATCTGTTCTGGCAGCCCCAGGCCGGTGCCGGAGATGGTCAAGGTACTGTGCTCGCGGACGAGTCCAGAAAAGATCACCATCAGGCCGGCTACGACAAAGACGAGGTAGCCCAGCAGCACGATTGCGCGGAGCCCGCAGGGCCATTCCAGGTCGCGCAGCCGGCCTTGCT
>JAICEV010000584.1 GCA_025923975.1 Propionibacteriaceae bacterium | reverse complement strand
TTATCTCGGCCATGCTCTATGGTGTCACCTTGCTGAGATCGCGACCGCACTACCGCGCCAGGCCGGTGGTCACCGGGACAGTCGGGTCCCGCGGAACAAGGTGACACCCCAGCTGCTTCCGCCGCATCACTGATACGGCTAGGAGATCGATCGCACGGTCGAGCCCAGAGTGGTGGTGTAGAAGACGGTCATTGTGTGATCCGTGGTCGGCAGTCTAGGCGGTCAGGGCCGCGGGGTTTGGGGCCTCCTTAGTTGTGTCGGTGTTGATCTCGGTGTCGTCGTTGTTGATCTTGGTGAGTCGGGATCGAGACAAGATATCGATGCCGAGGTAGCGACGTCCTTCCGCCCACTCATCGTGTTGCTCGGCCAGCACGGCACCGACGAGTCGGATCAGCGCTTCGCGGTTGGGGAAGATCCCGACTACGTCGGTGCGGCGGCGGATTTCCCGGTTGAGACGTTCCTGTGGGTTGTTGGACCAGATCTGCCGCCACAGCTCCTTGGGGTAGGCGGTGAAGGCCAAGATGTCGGCCCGAGCCTGCTCGAGATGATCGGCCACAGCGGGCAGTTTGTCGGCGAGCGCGTCGACGATCCGGTCGAACTGGGCGTGCACCGAGGCGGCGTCGGGTTGGTCATAGACCGAGTGCAGCAGCGCCTTCACCCAGCCCCAGGAAGCCTTCGGACAGACGGTCATCAGATTGGCCGCATAGTGGGTGCGGCAGCGCTGCCAGGAAGCGCCAGGCAGCGTCGCCCCGAGAGCCGCGACCAGCCCGGTGTGGGCGTCGGAGGTGACCAGCGACACCCCGGACAGGCCGCGGACGGTCAGGTCGCGGAAGAACGCCAGCCAACCGGCACCGTCCTCGGCGGAGGTGAGGTCCACGCCGAGGATCTCGCGGTGCCCGTCGGCGTTGACCCCGGTCCCGATCAGTACATGCACCAACACCACCCGGCCGCCCTCGCGGACCTTCATCGTCAGGGCGTCTGCTGCCAAGAACGTGTACGGGCCAGCATCCAGCGGCCGGGACCGAAAGTCGCCGACTTGCTCATCCAGCTCCCGGGCCATCACGCTCACCTGAGACTTGGACAATCGGGTGATGCCCAGCTGCTCGACCAGCCTCTCCATTCGCCGGGTCGAGACCCCGAGCAGGTAGCTGGTCGCCACCACCGAGACCAGAGCCTTTTCGGCGCGCCTGCGGCGCTCCAGCAGCCAGTCCGGGAAGTAGGAGCCCTCGCGCAGCTTGGGGATCGCCACCTGCACGGTGCCGGCACGAGTGTCGAAGTCCCGGCTCCGGTAGCCGTTGCGTGAGTTGGTCCGCTCGGCACTGCGTGCCCCGTACGGGGCGCCGCACACAGCGTCGGCCTCGGCCGACATCAACGCCTGAATGAACGAGCTGAGCATCGAACGCAGCAGATCCGGCTCGGCCCGCTTCAGCTGCTCAGCTACGAAAGCGGAAAGGTCAATACTGTGGGGGTTGACGGTCATCGTGGTGGTCTCCCTTCAAAGAGCTTGGCGGTTCTCTGAAGGATCACGCGGTGACCGTCTTCTACGTCCTTATGACACGCTCAGCAGCCACAAGGTCGTACACCACATCCCTGGACTTCTCTCGCGGCTGCGGCAACCCGGCATCTAGAGGAGCTTCTCGATGACGCCAAGATCGACTCGAGGATTCCGAGCTCGCTGGTGGCGATGCAGCAACAAGCTCAGGAGATGCAACGTGAGAACCAACTCAGATACGTCCCTGAAGGTCCCGAGGTGCTTAC
>JAICEV010000583.1 GCA_025923975.1 Propionibacteriaceae bacterium | reverse complement strand
TTCCGGAGGGGGCCGGGCGTCGCACCTTGATCGCCGGCTTCGGGCAGGTCGAGGCGCAGGTCATGAAGGTTGGCATGGTGGCCGAAGCCACCTGTATCTCGAAGCCCTGGACGGTGATCCCGATGGTGGTCGTCGGCGTGCAGGACTTCATCGCCGCCGGCCAGTTCCGCGGTGGCGAGCAGCTGGTCGACCCGCAGCAGGTGATGCGGCCCGGAACGATTCTGGTCTATCTCGAGCCTCTCTACGAGGGCGGGCTTGCGGGCGTGACGCCCGGCAGCAGCTGCATCGCCAACGCCTATACCAGCCACCACGACCTTATCGCCTCAGGCACCGTCGATGCCACCAAGGGCCTCGTTCTGCACGCCGTGGATGCCGTTGGGATCGTGCACGCCATGATCCTGCGGATTCAGGCGTTGCTGCTGCCGATCCGGCTCCTCGTCTTCGGCGGGCACTGAGACGCGCCGCACCGGGCTGTTCCGCCTGGGCCCAAGGCAGGATGGCGCGAGGGCGCAGCCGGCTTGATCGCGATCACGATCCTCCTAGAACGGGGACGGCGGCCCTCGATGGTTGAGAAGCTCTTCAGCACCCCGAGATAGCCGAGGGCAAGCCGGTCGAAGAGGCACCAAAGGTCCTCGAGACGGCTCTCGATCGGCGTTCCGGTGGCCCCGAGCATGAAGTCGGCATTGAGCATCTTGGCCGCCTTGTATTGAGCGTGTCGGGCGCCTTCACCATCTGGTCGAACAGGACGACGGCATAGCGGATGCGGCCACGACGGGGGCATGGTCAAGATGAAGCTATTGTCGGAGGTGGCCACTACAGGAGGACCGACACGGGATCGCAGCGCAGCGCTGAGCTGGCCTTCACCGTCGAGGAGGACTACCAGGCTCGGCATCACAAGACTGCTCTTCGGTCATCTTGTTCGAATTGCGCGCGCGTAGCACTATCGCGACTCCAGGCTGATGTGCTCGCCGTACACCAGCCGATGGCTTGCCCATGTACCAGCGTGCCGAAGGTGAGATGGTTCATTGCGTTCGCACTGGATTCCAAAGAGCCAGTGCAGCCAGGGATAAGGTGATACTCACGGGAGATTATTGCGCTGGACACTCGCTCCCATAGGCCCGTCGAGCGCCGGCCGTCGGGGATCGCGCTTGGGTCAGCTTCGGGTGTTGTGACCGACCGCTGACGATACCAATCGTGGCTTGAGCAATGACAGCAGGTGGCGATCAGGACCCGGCTCGCACGGCGCTTAGCGCCACAACCGTTGACCTTGCGATCCGGCTCGCCTTCATCGCTCTGCTCGGCTATTGGTCGTTCCGCACAATCGCCCCGTTCCTGACGATCGGGTTGTGGAGCGCCATACTGGCGGTGGCACTGTATCCGCTTTTCAGGTGGCTGGCAGGACGACTGAGCCCCCGCGTGGCCGCGGCACTCGTGGTGCTGATGTGCCTACTGGTTGTCATCGGCCCCGTGACTTGGCTCGGCTTTGGCATGATCGTCGGTGTCAGCTCCCTGGTAGCGGGACTCGACACCGGACAAATAGTAATTCCCCTGCCTTCCGAATCTGTGAAGGACTGGCCGATCGTGGGCGGGCGCGTGCATCAGCTATGGGGTCTCGCCGCTACGAACATGAAGGTGGCGCTGGCCGAGGTGGCACCGATGCTGAAGCCGCTCGGGGGCAAGCTGCTCAACATCACCCAGGGTGCGCTTGTCGGCATGTTTGAACTCATTGTGTCGATCGTGGTTGCGGGGTTCCTGTTCACC
>JAICEV010000582.1 GCA_025923975.1 Propionibacteriaceae bacterium | reverse complement strand
TGTCGGGGCCTCCATTCACAGTCGTTGGGTGCCCACGCTACGCATCGATTCCGGTGATGATCTCGACAGCATCATCACCAGGCTCAACAACTGGTTGCCGGAGATGTTGATCGCGTACGCCTCGATGGTCCGGCTGCTCGCCGAGGCCCAGCTAGCGGGCCGGTTGATGATCATGCCAAGGTTTGTGTTCAGCGCCTCCGAAGTATTGACCGACTCCACCCGCCGCCTCGCTACAGCGGCGTGGGGCCAATCACCGCACAACGTCTATGCGGCCACCGAGACATCGGGGATCGCCGCCGAGTGCGGCGAACGTGCCGGAATGCACCTATTCGAAGACCTGGTGATCACCGAAGTGGTCGATGCTGACAACCAACCAGTGCCACCAGGAGAATACGGCGCCAAGGTGCTGGTGACCGTGCTGTTCTCGCGGACAGTGCCGCTGATCCGCTATGAGATGAGCGACAGTCTGCAACTCGGAGGCGATCATAACTGCCCATGCGGCCGCCCGTACACGCAGATCACCGGAATCCAGGGACGAGAACAAGAAGCGCTGACCTTCCCCACCGCTGACGGTCAGGCTCGGGCCGTGCAACCGATCGTCTTCCACCACGTCATGGACCGGGTTCGAGCAGCCGGTTGGCAGATCCAGCAGACCGGCGCAGGCCTAAAAGTACTGCTTGCCCAGCCGGACGAGGTCGACACATCAAATCTGGCTGGTGATATCCGCTCAGCCTTGGCGGCCCAGGGAGTCCTGCCGCCTCCCGTGCACATCAATGAAGTGATCGCCATCCCGCGCACGGCGTTAGGGAAGGCGCCGTTGATCACCAAAGCGTCGTCCTGGCCCTAGAACGAATGAGATCAATGCAGCGCAATCCCACGAAGCAGTCCGCTCAACCACCGCCTGTCGGCGAAGCCCTCCTCTGCCAAGGAAAACCGTCTCTGAACAGCCATGGGGGCACAGGATTATTGGAAGAGCCACTACGTCACCTCCACCGACCCTGCCGAAATAGACCTCGCGCTCAGGCATGCACCTCTGCATGCCGATGACGATGGTCTGGAGTTGATCTACTTCCTCCACGCCATCGACGCTCCCAACATTTTGATCTCTCAAGGATCGCCCTACGTATCGGCAAAGGCACGCTGCGCAAGATGCGACAAAACCTCGGCTGGGCAATTGGCTACAACTCAATCGCCTTGCCGATCGCGGCCGGCGTCTTCGAACCCGTATTCGGACTCGTTCTCCGGCCTGAAATCGCCGCGCTCTCCATGTCAGGCTCCAGCCTCCTGGTCGCCGTCAATGCGCTCTTGCTGAAACGGTTACCGCTGCCGGAGCCGCCCGTCGAGGCCGACACGGTCCCAGCAACGCCGGCTCGGCCGACCGCGCCTGTCCACTAGTCAGCAAGTGGACCAGATGACGCCGCGATCGCTGGAGACATGGCGTGGGCCGCGGTTACAGCAAAAGGCGAAATGGATCCGGGCAAGCCGAGACCGCAGTTGTGAGCGGCGCGTCGAGCGCATCGGCTCCGCTTCGCTCGCAATCTCCCCATCCGGAAAGCTCTAGGCTTCTTGGGTCTCGATCTCGAGGGCCTGAATGGTCGGGCCCCGAGGCTCATCGCCATTATCTGGCCGGCAACCTCCACCCCCTGTCCTAACCGTACACGCGGAGCGATTCGGCGACCGTAATGGTCCCAAGGGGTGCAGGTCATGCACCCCACAACCCCGGGCTATGGCACAGCGTCCTCTTCGAACAGGCCTTTCGTCCCTACCCCC
>JAICEV010000581.1 GCA_025923975.1 Propionibacteriaceae bacterium | reverse complement strand
GCGACGAATGTGTTGGGCGCATAGTGCAAGGCGTTGTCGGGTCCGACGTAGCCGCCCAGCCATGGTTTTGGTCGCGCGAGTAACCGTCGGCCCTGCCGCAAATGCCGATCCATAGTGCTTGGGCTCCGCAGCTGGCTGCACAACGGCGAAGCCGATCGGGCGAGCGCCGCTGGGCACCTGAGCGCATGGCGTCTCGTCAGTGGACGATGGGGTCGTCGAGTGTGGAGTTTTGGAGGGCTTGCGTCCACTTGCTGGAAGCGCGGCGCAAATCTAGGGAGGCGGCCCAATGGCGCGTGTTGTCATTACGGGTGGTGCGGGCAAGCTGGGGCGGGCCTGTGTCGATGAGTTGGTTCGTCATGGTTGGGATGTGGTCGTTTTCGATCGGGTGCGTCCGCTTTCAGAGAGTGGGGCAGTGTTCATTCCGATCGACCTCACCGACTACGGCCATGTGCTGGACGCAATGCTCGGAGTGGAGGAGCGGTACGCCCGGCCGGACGCATTAGTGCACCTCGCCGCTGTCCCCGCGCCGGGAAGGGTTCCGGACCACCAGACCTTCATCAACAACATCAGTTGCACCTGGAATGTCATCAGCGCAGCGCGCCGTGCCGGGATAACCAATATCGTGTGGGCGTCGAGCGAAACCGTGCTCGGGCTGCCGTTCGACACGCCGCCGCCGTACATCCCCGTCGACGAGGAGTACCCGCCCCGACCCGAGTCCACCTATTCACTGGTCAAGACCCTTGAAGAAGCCATGGCCGTTCAGTTGTGCCGCTGGAACCCGGAGTTGAAGATGATCGGGCTGCGGTTCTCCAACGTGATGGAACCCGTCGACTACACAAGCTTTCCCTCCTTCGACGACGATCCGGGTTCGCGGAAATGGAACCTGTGGGGCTACATCGACGCCCGCGACGGCGCGCAGGCCGTCCGCCTGGCCCTGGAGTCCAATCTGACCGGAACCGAGATCTTCATCATTGCGAACGCCGACACCGTCATGTCCCGACCGAACGCCGCCTTGATGGCGGAGTTCTATCCCGACGTCGAAGTGCGCGGCGATCCCGGAGAGCACGACACGCTGCTCTCAATCGAGAAGGCCAGACGGCTGCTCGGCTACCGACCCGCGTACAGCTGGCGTGACGCCGCCACGTCCTAATCCTCATTGAGCGTCGCCCGCGTCCGTCGCAATGCTGCGCAGTGAAACGCCGCTCAGTCCGCTTCTGCAAATGCATTTTGCGCTGCAGCGAGAATCTCTCCACGGGTGTCGCGGTTGCCCGGACGCCGTCCTTAGTGAACTCGACGTTGACTACTTTGCGCGCAGGCATCCAGCCAATCGTCTCGAACCGAGGCAGCTTGACCAACATTGCCAGCACCTTCGGTGGGAAGTTATCGAGCATTCCTTGAAGTCCTTGACTGCTGACTGCTCGTCACTGCTGGTGCCTACAGCTGCGGACACCGGTGTTACGGTCGCGGTGGTCGTCACGACCACGGCAGCCGGCTGAGGAGGTAGCCCTGACCGAGCCCGCGACCCCGACCGGATCCTTCTCTGGCCGGACGGCGTGGTCGCGCAGCCTGCAGGCCCCGCTGCGTGCGTTTCTGCAAACCGAGTCTGGCAGCGCCGGCGTATTGCTGTTGGCGACGGTGGCGGCGCTCGTTTGGGCCAACCTGGCTGCCGAGGCATACGTGGTGGTCTGGGAGACTCCGCTGGCGATTCGGGTCGGGGAGGTCGGTCTCACCCTGACGTTACGCGAATGGGTCAACAGCGGCTTGATGACCTTCTTCTTTTTCGTTGTAGGGCTGGAGGCCCGGCG
>JAICEV010000580.1 GCA_025923975.1 Propionibacteriaceae bacterium | reverse complement strand
GAGGACGTCGTGGTGATCGAGATCGTGGACGAGAACAACAATGCGGTCTCACCCGGACAGCCGGGTGCTAAGGTCCTACTAACCAACTTGATCAACTACGCCCAGCCGCTGATCCGCTACGAGCTGACCGACTCCGTGGTGGAGTCGCCGGTGGCCAACCCCGCGGGCCGGCCCTGGCGCTGCCTGCTTTCCGTAGACGGCCGCACCGCGGACATCTTGTACCTCGCAAGCCGAGAGGGCGGCACGGTCGCGGTCCATCCCTCGGTGCTCGGGTCGGCAGTCGCACCCATTGCCGAAGTTGCCGAGTACGCGTTTGTGCACGACGCGCAGGGCCTGCATGCACAGGTTGTCTTGGCACCCGACGCCGCCTCCGATGTCGGAGAACGGCTGCGGGAGTCTCTGATTGCCGCTGTCTCCGCAACCGGTGCAATGCCGCCGGTCGTTGACGTGCAGCCAGTCCCGACCTTGCAGCGCCAGCCTGGCGGCAAGCTTCGTCTGGTTCGATCAGCCTGACCAATGATCAACTATGAGGACCGGCGCCCTGATCCGCTGCGTCGCCTGGTCCGAAAGGCTGCCGGGATCATCCCGATGCATTGGATACGGCCACGGCTTCTGGTTGGCATCGACCGCGGCGTGTTTCGGCTCAGTCGCGGGCGGACCACCTTCTCTGCTTGGATTTCCGGTCTTCCGATCATTATGTTGACGACGACTGGTGCGCGTAGCGGCCAGCCGCGTACCCTGCCGGTCCTGGCACTGCCGGAAGATGATCATCTGGTGCTGATCGCCTCCAACTTTGCACTGCCGTCCAACCCGGGCTGGTACTACAACCTTCGCGCGCAGCCGAACGTGATGATCACCTGGAAAGGGTCCTCGGTGGAGATGCAGGCTCGCGAGCTGACAGGCGCAGAGCGGCAGCAGTATGTCGATCTCAGCCTGAAGACCTATCCGTGGTGGGAGCAGTATCATCGCCGCGCCGCCCCGCGCACCATCCCGGTGATCATGCTCGAGAGGCTCGACGGCACATCGGGCCGGAGCGCACCATGACCGAAGTTCACCCGGTCGGTCGATGGGACCATGATCGCGTACGACCGGGCGGGGAACGGACCAGGCCTCGTCTTTATCGGTGGTGCCTTTCAGCACCGAGCCTTCGACCCGACGACCACCAAATTGGCCCAGCGACTGGCGGCCGCGGGGTTCACAACTGTCAACTACGACCGGCGCGGACGCGGTGAGAGCACAGACACCCAGCCATATGCGGTGGAAAGAGAGATCGAAGATCTTGCTGTCATGCTCGATGCGGCTGGCGGCAGCGCGGCCGTGTATGGCAGCTCCTCAGGTTCGGCACTCTGCCTGCACGGCGCAGCGGCTGGATTGCCGATCACCCAGATTGCCTTGTGGGAGCCGCCGTTTGCGCTCGAGGGCGAGGGCGACGACGGCGAGTTCCTGACAAGGCTGGAAAGCCTGATCGCTGCGGGTGATCGAGTAGGGACAGTTGAGTACTTCATGCACGGCATGCCACCCGAGCTGTTGGAAGAGTTCGAGGCGAGTCTGGCATGGGATCTCATGCTCCAGGTCGCCCCCACACTGGCCTACGACACCGCCCTGCTCGACCGGAACCAGAACGAGCCATGGCGAACGCAGTGGGCGTCGGTCACCATGCCCGTTCTGGTGATGCTGGGCGAGGTGACGCCGCCGAACTTTAGGCGGGCCGCAGAAGCGCTGGTGGCCGCCCTCCCGGATGCTCGCAGCCGGACAATCGCCGGAGCCAACCATCGCTGGCAGTTCGACGCCATGCGCTCCGAGCT
>JAICEV010000579.1 GCA_025923975.1 Propionibacteriaceae bacterium | reverse complement strand
CAAGCATGTATTGAACTTCACCGGTTCATGGAGCCCGCTCATTGCCCCCAGAACCGATCGAACCTTTGGTTTACCTTCCGTCTAACGTCCTATCATTTTTGGCACTCATCACCTGTGACGCAAATCTGGTATGATCACGTATCACTCATGTACATATGTGCGCTAGATTCTTCCGGGAGATATTGTCAAGAGTTGTGGATCGCGGCTGATTAGGCGGCGACCTTTCCAGCCTTCTTCTCTGGGCTCAGTTCCCCTCGTTCCACTTGGAGCCCGTCCTTGAACCGGACACCCGCTCGGACGAGCGGGAGGAGGTCATGGGCATCCAACCGCCGCCATGTGGATTGCGCCGCGTGCAGCAGCTTGAACGCCATCGTCAGCCCTGCCGTGCGAGACCCCGCGCCCTTGGTCACGCGTGTCCGCAACTTCACCGTGGCGAACGTGGACTCAATCGGGTTCGTGGTCCGAATATGCTTCCAGTGCGCGGCGGGGAAGTCGAAGTGCGTGAGCAGCCGCGGGACATCGGCGATCAGTGAGTTGACCGCCTTGGGATACTTCGCCTCGTAGTCCTGGGCGAACTGGTGCATCGCGGCGTCGCAGGCCGCCCGGCTCTCGGCATACATCATCGCGTGCAAGGCCCGCTTGGCCTGCGGCTGAAGCCGGGCGGGGAGCTTGTCCAGGACGTTGGCGATCCGGTGCACCCAGCAGCGTTGCTCCCGCGTCTCGGGGTAGACTTCCCGCACGGCGGTCCAGAAGCCGAGCGCGCCATCGCCGATGGCCAAGACCGGGGCGCGCATGCCCCGCGCCTTGAGGTCACGCAGCACGGTCAACCAGCTCTCCGTGCTTTCGCGATAGCCGTCCTCGATCGCGATCACCTCCTTGGTCCCGTCCGGCCGAACGCCGACCACCACCAAGGCGGCCAGGCGATCCTCCTCCAACCGGATGGTGAAATGAACCCCATCCACCCAGATGTACAGGAAGTCGCGGTCGGCCAAAGATCGCGTCCGCCAGCGCTCATACTCCGTCCGCCACGTCGCCGTCAGCCGCGTGATGGCGGTGGGCGACAGCCCGGCCGCGTCCTCGCCGAGCAGGACCGGCAGCGCCTGCTGGAAGTCTCCGGTGGACAGGCCATGCAGATAGAGGAGCGGGAGCACTGCGCTTACCTTCGGAGAGCGGCGCACATAGGGCGGGAGGATCCGACTCGTGAATTTCTGCCGGACGCCGTGGACGATCCGCTGATCATGGACGCGCGGCGCCTGGATCCGGACCGTCCCCGCGCCCACCGTCACGCGGCGCGGCCGCGCTTGGCCATTGCGGACGACCACTGCATGGCCTCGCTCATCACGGACCTCTCGGTGGCGTGTGAGATACTCCTCCACCTCGGCCTCCAATGCCGCGAGGATCATGCGGCGGGCGCCCTCTCGCGCGAGGTCGTCCAACGCCGTCGTCACTGCGTGTTCCTTCTCTTGCGCACTCCCATTGGAGTGGATTATCGTCATCATCGGCGTGCCTTTCCCCGGCCTGCCAGCCGGTGTGCTCGGGTTGTGTTCACCCGGAAAGGTACGCCACCTTCTCATCTACGTTCCACAACTTCCGACTATAACTCGAAAATAATTCTCCAGTCGAGGTCCGTCGCAGCGGGTCCTGTCACGGCGACAGCCCCACCGTGCTCGCTCCACCCATCCCCCCGTGGGGAACCCCTTACGCTGCGCGCGCTGGGGCGCCCGATCGCCGCACCACCCGCTGCGACGCACACCCAGATCGATGGAATTGTTTGCGGATTGGGGGGCTAGTGCTCGCCCTTTGTCAGCCATAACGATATT
>JAICEV010000578.1 GCA_025923975.1 Propionibacteriaceae bacterium | reverse complement strand
TAGGCCGAGGAGGATCAGAAGTGAAGGTCGAAGCCTGGGTCTTCGGCTCCCTGACGATCTTCATGGTCATCGTCACGCCGATCTATTGGCTGATCACGGCGGATAGAAACGGTGTGCCGGAGATCACCGGCACGGTCGCGTTGATCTTGACCTTCTTCCTGGTGTTCATGATCTGGATTTATCTGCTGCTGGTTGCACGGCGGATGGTTCCGAGGCCTGAGGACGAGAAGGAAGGGGAGATCGCTGAGGGTGCCGGAGAGCTGGGCTTCTTCCCGCCGCAGAGCAAGTGGCCGCTGTTTCTGGCACTCACCTTCGTGCCTGTCGTCCTGGCTCCGGTCTATGGATGGTGGCTTCTGATCATCGGGTTCGGATTCGGCTTCTTTACGTTGACAGGCCTGCTTTACGAGTTCTACCGCGGAGACCACGCGCACTGAGTCGGCGGCGTTTCTCGGCTCCGGCGTTCGGTATGGCTGACGGGGCCGGCGCCAGAGGATGTGGGTTGAGTCTGCGATGTCCTGCGGTTTTGCGGTGCGACCGTTTCAAGCGTTCCTAGCCTCTGACGTCGGCCCCGTCAGCCATACCGAACACCTGCCATGCCGCCGCCGACTCGAGTTTCACGCGGCTGGATTCAAGCGTCTTAGCCCTTTGGCGGCGGGCCGCTCGGTCACACCGCGTGCTGCTGCCTCCAGTTTCACGCGGCCGGGGCGCCGCTGCGCGACGCGAAGGACCATGGCTGCGTGAGGCGTGCACAATAGAGCGATGTGCCGAAACATTAGACCCTTGCATAACTTTGAGCCGCCGGCGAGTAAGGCTGAGGTGCATGATGCGGCGTTGCAGTACGTGCGCAAGATAGCGGGGACGTCGAAGCCGTCGAAGGCTAACGAGGAAGCATTCAATCGGGCCGTGAGTGAGATAGCGCACGCTACCCAACACTTGCTTGATGATCTCGTCTCAGCGGCGCCGCCCAAGGACCGTGAGGTGGAGGCAGCCAAAGCTCGGGCGCGATCGGCCAATCGCTTCGCCACTGCCTGAGGCTCGATCACGAGGGTTGCAGCGTGACCACGCAGGTGCTGCGCTATGCGGCGTTCACCGTCGATGGCCGAGGCGGGAACCCCGCTGGAGTGGTCTTGGACGCCAGAGGCCTCGACGGCACGGACATGCAAGTCATAGCGGCTGACGTCGGCTATTCCGAGACTGCATTTCTGGTAGCGAGGGCGGACGGGCCCAACGTCTACGACGTGCGTTACTTCTCCCCGAAGCGGGAGGTGCCGTTCTGTGGGCATGCGACCATCGCCGCAGCTGTTGCCGTGGCTGAGTTGTCGCCGGCAGCAGAGCTCATCTTTCACACACCGGCCGGGTTCGTCAGCGTCACAACTTTCGAGAACGACAGCGGTGACCTCGTAGCCGAGCTGACGAGCGTCGCGCCCCGAGTGTCTGAACCGGAGCTTGGTCTGGAATCGGGGGTGCTGCGTGCGCTCCGCTGGGCCCCTGAGGACCTCGATCCGGACTATCCAGTCCGGTTGGCCAACGCGGGTTCGCAGCACTTGATATTGGTAACCAAGACGAGGGAGCGGCTGGCCGATCTCGACTACGACTTCGACGCTCTCGCGAATATGATGCGCAATCACGGGTTGGTGACTATCCATCTGGTATGGCCAGAATCCAAGAAGCGCTACCACGCCCGCAATCCATTCGCCGGCAGCGGAGTCGTCGAGGATTCCGCCACAGGCACCGCTGCTGCAGCATTTGGCGGTTACCTAAGAGAGCTAGGCCTGATCGGTGAGAATGCCAGATTCACGATCATCCAGGGCGTGGACATGG
>JAICEV010000577.1 GCA_025923975.1 Propionibacteriaceae bacterium | reverse complement strand
GACATCGAGGCTGACCGTGACTGATTCGGACCGCGCACGCGCGGCCGGGTCATGGTGGAGGCGGCCGGCGGTGTGCCCAGACGTACTCGGTGGCCAAGATTGCGAGTCCGACCCGACTTGGGCCAAATTAGTGCGCTCGCTGGTGGATGGCGGTGAGTGCTTGGCTGATGTCGTCGGGTAGGGGGTCTTCGGCGGTGAGGGTGTGGCTGCCGGTGTTGATCTTGACAGTGCGGTAGCGGCGTAGTGCGCGGACGAACTTCTTGATCGTCCAGCTGGTCCGGGTCTCGATGCGGTGCGAAATGGCCAGGGCTGCGAACACGACGGCGAGGTGGGCGTCGATGGATTCGTGTTTGTGGTGGTAGACCGGCCGGGCTCGCAGGTCGTGCTTGGACATGCGGAAGGCGTGCTCGATCCGCCACAGCTGGTGGTAGGCCCCGATCACCCAGGACGGGTCGGCGTCGACGAGGTTGGTCACGTACGGCTTCCAGCCGGCCAGCGTTCTCGCTTTGGCTTCCAGTTCCCGGTTGACCGTGCGGGTGCCTCCGGTGAGGGTGACGAACCGGTTCCGTTTGATCGCGGCATGCCCGGCGACGGCCTTCTCGGCCATGGCGACCTGCTGCTCGATGCCGTGCACACTGCGTCGGGCCCGGTCGATGTTGTACTGGTAGATGGTGGTGCGGCGCCGCTGGTCGGCTTTCGGGCCCATGATCGTCGGCTGGGTCAGGACCATACTGTCGGCCGGCTCACGGTCGGGGTTGTCGTGGCGCCACTGCTTGACCACATAGGGCAGGTCGGGCAGTTTCCCGCCGATCACGAAGTTCCAGCCGGCGTCTTCGATGTCGGCCAGGTTGGCCTCGCTCATCATCCCGGCGTCGGCGACCACCGTCACCTCGGCGATGCCGTGCGCGGCCACGAACCGCTGCACGAGCGGGATGATCGTCTTGGTCTCGGCCCGGTTCCCCTCGAACGCATCGACCATCAACGGCATCCCGGTCGCGTCGGTGAGCAGACCGACGGTGATCTGCGGGTCCAGTCGGCGTTCCTTGGAGAACCCCGGCTCGCGGAACCCGTCACCGGAGTCGGTTTCGAACCACAGCGTCGTGACGTCGTACAAGATCAGCGCCGACGCGCCGAGATCGGCAGCGGCCGCGCACGCCCCGGACAGGCGGTCCCGCCATTCCGGTGTCGCATAGCCGGGCAGCCTTCGTTTCACCGTCCGATACGACAGGGCCCGCACCCCGGCCTCGGCCAGCACCCGAGCCGCGTCTTGTTTGCTGGTCGGCTCGATGATCCGCGCCGTCACCAACTGCTCGAACACCACATCCCCGCGACAGGCCTGATCGAACCCGAGCTGGCGATACACCGCGGCGATCGCATCGAGCAGCCTGCCCATCCGTGACGAGGTGATCTCCAACGCCGCCGGCTCCTGCGCGGCGGCGACATCGAGCGGCAGCGGGTCCTGGCCAGCGGCGATCCGCTGCGCCCCAACTGCCTTCAGCAGCTCCACCTCGGCCTCGGTGTGGGCCGAACCAAGATGCTCGATATCGCGGGATCCACGCGAGGATTTCCACACGACCTGGACAGCGATAGCCCCTGACGCGGTCCGCACAGTCCGCACATAGGCCACACGGCAACCCTTGCCGACCCGACATTAGTGCGCAATTCCTGACCCGCGGGACGACGAACTACCTAGTCAAGACCCAGTTCGACGTATTGGGCGTCGAGACGTGGCCCAAGTCGGGTCTTAGTACGGCAGCCGGACTTCGTGATGTTGGGCGTGGCGGCGCGACCGCCCCGGTTCATGGGGTCACTTGAGAGGATTTGCGCTGGATCGACTGACAGCGTCGTCGCCT
>JAICEV010000576.1 GCA_025923975.1 Propionibacteriaceae bacterium | reverse complement strand
GTCGCGCTTAGTGCGCGACCCGGTGCTCCTGCGATGCGATGGCGATGCGCCGTTGTCCGCGACGGGACAGCGCCCGGCGCCACCAACTCACGTGACCGCTCAGCGCCAACCGAACCTGCCGATTGCGCTCGGCCACTCTCGCCAACTCGCGCTCGTTCTGATCGTTCAGGACCTGGAACGTGTAGTCATTCATCAAACTCATTTCAGCCTCCTTGTTAGCTCTTGAGACCATCCTGTTTCTAAGGCGGGGAGGCGTAACACGTGGAAACTACGTATCTTTTCGGCTGGCTGCTCCTCTGAGGTACCTAAGGTGCCTTAGGCCCCCATCACCGACTTGTCAGCGTCTCGGAGGGCTATAGCACTCTGAGACGCTGACAAGTCGGTGAAACGGGTACTACAGGTGATGTGCCGAGACTGAGGAGGGTTTCACCAGGAGATCCGGGCTGGACCCGGCGGCGCGCCGGGAAGGGGTTCGTCTACCTGGACGAATCCGGGGGCCGTCTGCCCCCGGAACAGATCCAGCGTTGCAAGCTCCTGGTGATCCCGCCGGCCTGGGAACAGGTATGGATCTGCCCGGTACCCACTGGGCACATCCAGGCGGTCGGTACCGACGATGCCGGCCGGCGCCAGTACCTCTACCACGAGCAATGGCGGCTGCAGCGTGATCGACTGAAGCACGACAAGGTACTCGAGGTGGCTGCCCGGTTACCGACGGCTCGGCGTGCAGTGGCGCAGCATCTGCAGGTGGAAGGCATGCCGTACGAGCGCGCACTAGGTACGGCATTCCGACTCCTTGATCTTGGTTTCTTCCGGATCGGCGGCGAGGCCTACGCAGAAGCCAACAACAGCTTCGGCCTGGCAACCATTCACAAGGAGCACGTCTCCATAGAGGTCGGGTCCGTGATCTTCAACTACGTTGCCAAGTCGGGTCAGGAACGCTATGTGGCGCTCGCTGATGATCTTGTTCTGCGGGCAGTTCGTGATCTGCTGGGGCGGCGGGGTGGCGGGCCAGAACTCCTTGCATACAAGGATGGACGGCACTGGCGAGACGTCACTTCCAATGACATCAACAGCTACATCAAGGCGCAGGTGGGCGATGAGATGTCGGCCAAGGACTTCCGTACCTGGCACGGCACAGTGATCGCCGCCGTCGCGTTGGCGGAGGCCAACGAGCGCGCTAGGACCGTTGCTGCTCGTAAGCGGGCGGTGTCAGCGGCGATGAAGGAAGTGGCCGGCTATCTCGGCAATACGCCCGCTGTAGCCCGCGCGTCTTACGTCGATCCTCGAGTGATCGATCTCTTCTACGACGGTGCCACGATCTCGCCAGCACTGGCATCAACCGATGATGATCTCTCCGACGGCACGACGCATGGCAAGATCGAGCGCGCCGTGCTGAACCTGCTGCAAGTCGAGGTTGACTCCTCTTGATCAATACCTGAGCCGCGACGCACCTGATAGCTCGTCCCTACGACGACGTAGAGCGATTCAACGCTGCGGCAACCCGCCTGCTGACTGGTCTGGTTTCTTAACGACGATCAATCAGGGCTGCTGCCAAGAACGTTCCGCGTCGACGACGGTCCGGGAGAGCACCGCAGACAGCAGGCTGGCAATGCTGAGGCCGATGACCATATTGATCACCGCTGCACAGATCTTCCCCTGCAGACTGCCTTCGAGGGCGAATGGCAGCACCATGGCAGCGACCGTGATGAGAGCAACGATCCAGCTGAAGAACACCCGGGGCCGCGGTGTGATCAAGGACAATAGGTGGGCGAGGCCAGTCGCGGCCAGTGCCAGGATGGCCGCCGTCACGGCGTAGTTCACGGCGAAGGAATCCGTAAAGCGAAGCAGCGGCGGTT
>JAICEV010000575.1 GCA_025923975.1 Propionibacteriaceae bacterium | reverse complement strand
GCCTTTCCCGGAACACATCTGGTCGCGTAAGGCCGGCATCATCACCTGGTGCTACTCCGGCCCTCATGCCAAAGCGGATGAGGCGCTTGCTCCGATACGCGACTTCGGCGACCCACTGTTGGTCGGGCTAGCGCCAATGCCCTACTCGGTGCTGCAGAGCTCCTTCGACCCGCTCATACCCAAGGGGTTGCAGTGGTAATGGAAGGTCGACTTCTTCCAGCAGATCGCCGACGATGCCATCGCGGTACATCGCCGCTATGGCGAAACAATCCCGACGCCGCTGTCGACCATGCACATGTACCCCATCAGCGGCGCGGCCGCCCGGGTGCCCGAGGATGCCACTGCCTTTGCTTACCGCAATGGCGGCTGGGTAGGCGTTGTTACAGGTATCGACCCGGACCCAGCGAACCTTCCTGCGGCAGCCAGCTGGGCACGGCAGTACTGGCAGGAACTACACGACACCTCGGCCGGCGGCGGCTACGTGAACATGATGATGGAGGACGACGGACAGGATCGGGTACGGGCCGCGTACCGGGGCAATTACGACCGGCTGGTTGAGATCAAGCGGCGCTACGATCCAACCAACCTGTTCCATCTCAACCACAACATTCCGCCCTTCTGAGAGTCTCATCAGCGGGTCTGCTCGGGAGTCGACCATGCATCGCGGGCCGAAAGACCGCGGAGCTCTGCGATCATCTGCTGAGTCTGGCTCAGATACGTTGTGCATCCGTCGCAACCGGCAAGATGCTGCTCAAACTTTGTCCGCATCTCTGGTGAGAGCGCGTCGTCGAGGTAATCGGCCACCAGTTCGACGAACTGCTTGCACGCGACTTCATCCGCAGACTCGGCAACCTCCAGCGCTGCCTCCTTGGCGGTCGCAGCCACCTCGACCGGCGCCACCCCGCGACTCGCCCAGACGCTGACGACGAGCAGTGTGCCGACGACCACAACGGTGCCGGCCAGCATGTATCCGGACCAGTAGACACCGTTCTCCCGGGCGGTCCAGCCAAACACCAACGAAAAGGGCAGAAACAGCACCGACGTCAGTGTTCCGGCGCCCGAGGCCACGCCGGCCCGGACGGAGGACGGCACCGCATCATGCAACAGCCGGCTGGCGTGGATTCCCATGATCGCCAAGACCAGCGCGAGCACCACTTGGGCGGCAACCAGAACCGCCAGCGAACGGGTCCAGGTCAGCAGCAGCGTGGTGGTCAACGACAGGATGATCAACACGGCCAGCATGAACCAGCGCTCCAGGTGGAGCCTGCCGACCAACAACCCGCCCACGCCAAGGGTCGACACCAACGCCGCCCAATACGGTCCGTAGAGCACGGCCGGAGCCGCCAGCGCTACCAGCCAGAGTGGTCCAAACTCGAAGACAGCCTGGGCAAGCAGCCCGGCAGTCGCCGCCAGCAGCAGGACGCGGAGCACGGCCCGAGAGGTGATCATGGTCCTAAATGTCAGGGCGACGTGTTCGCGCAACGTGAGCCGCTCGGAGGCCTGGTGCAGGCGCGGCTCATCGAAGCGCAAGAACCCGATGATCGCCAGCCCGACGAGCGGGATGGTGGCGAGGTACGTGAAGCGTGCCGAGGTGTACTCGGCGAGCACTCCGCCGGCCAGCGCGCTGAGCACGAACGCGGCGCTCTCCACCGCGCGAGTTCGCCCGATCCACTTCTCATAGAGCTCGTTCGAGCCGGTCTCCTCAACCACAGTGTCGTAGACAATGCTGTCCACGGTCCCCGAGCTGAACGCGAAGTAGACACCGAGGATCATCGCCGCAATCACGTACGTGATCACGTTCTGGCTCAAGCCGCCGATCAGGGAGCTGGCCATCAGCGCTAGACAGCCCAAGATCAT
>JAICEV010000574.1 GCA_025923975.1 Propionibacteriaceae bacterium | reverse complement strand
CGCGGAGGGCTTGCCGCTGTGGCTTGCGGTGCCGGCCGTGCTGCTTTATGCAGGCAGCGCGGTGCGATACGTCCAGTTGTGGCTACGTCATCCCTCTCTGTTGCTCCTGGCGGTGCCCTCGTCGTTCATACTCCTGGCGGAGTCGATGATCGCGATTGCATTCGCTCGCAACTGGCGCCTGTCCTGGTGGGAGTGGCACGTATTGCTCCTTGTTGCCTTCGGCCTCGTGGCATTGAGCGCACAAGCTTCCTGGCGCGAGGAGCGGTTTGCCGAGCTCTACCTTCCACAGACGAGCGGTGGAAGCCGAGACATCAGCGTGCTGTTCGCCGACCTGCAGGGGTTTACCTCGTTCTCTGAGACTCACCAGCCCGACGAAGTGACAAAGATGCTGAATGAGTACTTCGCGGTCGCGGTCCCCGCAGTCAAGACACCGTACGGCGGCGAGATTGATCGCATAATCGGGGACGCTCTGATGGTGACGTTCAACAAACGTGGTGATCAACCTGATCATGCCGAACGCGCTGCAGGTGCCGGACTTGCTTTGCAAAAGGCGACCGCACGTGTGGCCGAGGAACATCCCGACTGGCCGCGGTTCCGCGTCGGCATCAATTCCGGGCCAGTCTCAGTGAGCTTGCTGGGTACCGAAGGTGGACGCACCCACACGATCGTCGGCGACACAGTCAACATCGCTTCCCGCATCGAAGGCGCCGCACCGGCCGGCGGTGTGGCGATCGGTCCGGATACCAAAGCGCTGCTGCCGGACGCCGTGACGACGCCGCTGGGCGAAATGCAGCTCAAAGGAAAGCGCGAACCACTCCAGGTGCACGTGCTGACCTCATTGCGGCGGAGGTAGTGAGTCATAAGGCGCCTGTCTCAGCTCGGTCGCAGGTGATCTTGGTTCAGGTGATCTTTATCGCGTCGATGTAGGCGTTGCGCGCGGGCTTTCGTCAAGGAGCTGGTGAACAAGCTGCTCGACTCGACCGCGGATCTGGTCGCGGATCGGTCTTACGACGTCGATTACTTGGCCGGCGGGGTCGTCGAGGGTCCAATCTTCGTAGCGCTTACCCGGGTAGAAGGGACAGGCGTCGCCGCAGCCCATCGTGATCACGACGTCGGAGGCCTTCACTGCTTCGGTAGTAAGGATCTTGGGTTTCTCGGCGGTGATGTCGATTCCTTCCTCAGCCATGGCTTGAATGGCTACGGGGTTGATCTTGTCGGCTGGCTCGCTGCCGGCGGACCGAACCTCAATGGCGCCGCCGGACAGGTGGTTCAGGTAGCCGGCGGCCATCTGAGATCGGCCGGCATTGTGCACGCATACGAACAAGACAGACGGCTTGCTAGACATTGATCAGGTCTCCTTGCTTGTGCAGTCGAGGGCTGGCGTAGAGGGTTCGGCTCAGCAGGTAACCAATCGCGCCGCCGGCAGCCTGCGCGAGCACGAACCAAGGCACCGAGCTGGGGCTGATACCGGCGAACGAGTCGGACAGCGTACGCCCGATCGTCACGGCTGGATTGGCGAAACTGGTCGAGCTGGTGAACCAGTAGGCGGCGACGATGTACGCGCCGACAGCAAAAGCGGTCGAACCGGTGCGTCGGGATCGAATGGTGCCCATGATCACTATCACGAGTCCGGCTGTCGCGACGACCTCGGCAAGCCAGATACCGAACCCCTCGCGGGAGGTATGGGCAATCGACACCGCCGGTTCACCGAACATCAGATTGGCGAGTACCGCGCCCACTATTCCGCCACCCACTTGCGCCGCGACGGCAGCCGCAGCGTGGCGCCGATGGAGAGTTCCTTGCACGGCTTCGATCATGGTGATGATCGGGTTGAAGGCCGCCGACACCGGCTGCAGGG
>JAICEV010000573.1 GCA_025923975.1 Propionibacteriaceae bacterium | reverse complement strand
TGAGCTTGCAACATCACCGCCAGGATGTCCGCCAAGGCCGTCGGCGACAGCTACCACCAATGGGCTGGCACTAGGAAACACAAGAGTCTGTGGCGTGTCAGTCTCAGCGGCACACAAGGTCCACTGGCCAATGACGAGGCTGTCCTCGTTGTGATCGCGGACGAGTCCGGAATGACTCAATGCGGTGACCATGCTGTAGGTCCCCTCACTGGCCACGAACTCAGTGTGCTACTCCGACTTGTCAGATTGTCAGCGGGCTATAGCACGCTGAAACTCTGACAAGTCGGAGTGGGGCTTCCATTCGAAGTATGGCCTCCATTCGAGAGCCGCCACATTTCCCACAACTTATGTCAGAAAGCGTCAGGATGTGCCAGCGCTTGACGCCCCACCGGGGCGCGTTTGATCCTGCGACTGTGTCCGGGCGATTGCTGCTAACCAAGAGCGAAGCCGCCGAGCAACTCGGTGTTTCCGTACGCACCATCGAGCGCCTGATCTCCGCCGGCCGTTTACCGCTGGTGCATGTGGAGGGTGCCGCACGCGTGCGGGTAGCGGATCTTGGAGCGTACGTGCAGGGTCTGGATGCCGACTCTAGAACCACCACCCAGTCATTCGACGAGGACACATGACAGCGCATGCGGTGAGCAGCGTTGGGTGTTGATTCGCCGGCAGCCCTAATCCTGAGGAGATTGGCATGAGCGATCCGCACGTGAACGATCCACACCTGCAAGAGGTTGCGCATTGGCATCCCATCGAGGGCACCCCGGAGAAGAAGCGGGTCGCGGTGGGCTGCTCAGTCGGGGCGGTCATCGAGACCTACGACTTCATCGGCTTCGGTACAGCCGCAGCGTTGTACTTCGGCCAGGTCTTCTTCCCGGAGTCCGACCCGCTGTCCGCCACGCTGCTGTCTTTTGCGACGTTGGGCATCGGGTTCGCGGTGCGGCCGCTGGGCGGCGTTATAGGCGGCTACCTCGGCGACAAGATCGGCCGCAAGCCTGTGCTGGTCGGCTCGCTGTTGCTGATGGGCGTCGCCACGGTGTTGATCGGGCTGCTACCCACCTACCAGGCGGTCGGCATCTGGGCGCCGATCCTGCTGGTCACCGTGCGAGTGGTGCAAGGCCTGGCTTTCGGCGCGGAATGGGGCGGCGCGATCCTGATGGTCTTCGAACACGCCCCGTGGCGGAAACGCGGCTTGTACACCGGCATCACCCAGGCCGGTTTCCCGGTCGGGTTGCTGCTGGCCAACCTCGCCTTCCTGGCCAGCGTGCCGCTGGGGGGATCATGGGCGTGGCGGGTACCGTTCCTGCTCAGCGCGGTGCTGATCATCGTCGGCATCCTGATCCGGCTCAAGATCGATGAGTCGCCGGAGTTCGAGGAGCTCAAGGAGGAAGGCGAACTCTCCAAGAACCCGCTGGTGGAGGTAGTGCGCGACGACTGGCGCAACCTGCTGCGCGCGTTCTGCTTGCGCATCGCCGAGACTGCGGGCTACGCGGTGTCGGTCACCTTCATGCTGTCGTACATCAGCCTCAACAAGATCGCCGGCAGGCCGGTGGCCCTCACCGCACTCCTCATCGCGGCCGCTTTGGGAATCTTCGCCACCGTGGCTTGGGGTGCGCTGACCGACCGGGTCGGCCGGCGCCCGGTCTATCTGTTTGGATGCGCGGTGATCATAGCCTGGGGGATTCCACTATTCCTCATGATCAATACCCGCACGGCCGTCCTGATCGTCTTGGCCTTCATCGTCAGCTACGCCGTCTGCCAGAACTCGCTCGCCGGGGTGCAGGGCGCCTGGTTCTCTGAGCTGTTCGATGCCAAGACCCGCACCAGCGGTGCATCGCTGTCCTACCAGTTCTCAGCGGTTGTCTCCG
>JAICEV010000572.1 GCA_025923975.1 Propionibacteriaceae bacterium | reverse complement strand
CGACAGTGATCTTCACCAGGTCTATCTGGCGTACCTGCCCGCTGAGGGCGACCTCGATGGCGTCTACTTCTTCAAGTGGAAGATCCAGGTTTCGCGCCAGCAGGTTGCCGGTGCCGGCCGGTACCAGGCCCAGCGGAATCCCGGTGTGAGCCAGTCCGTCAGCGACGTAGCGGATGGTGCCGTCCCCGCCCGCACCAATGACAAGATCAACTTGCTCCGCGACGGCCTGCCTGGTCATGGCGCTGCCCGGATCCTCAACCGAAGTCTCCAGCCACAGCGTGTTGCCCCAGCCGTTTCGATGAAGGCTTTCTTCTACTAGGGCGCGAAACTTGTCGCTAACCTTGGTCGGGTTATAGATGACTGCGCAACGGCGACTTTGGCCTGCCTGCTCAACAGATGTCACGTGGGATTCCTAAGTCGTAGGTGAGATATCCCCGCAGCCCCATCCGATTCAGACGTAGGCGCTGTATCGGCGGCAGGAAAGCATCCTGGTGGCACATTCGGAAGAAGGTGCCTGCGGGTTCCTCGCGAGGTCGACTGACCGATCCCTCAATCATATGGCCTCACTCTCCGCGCCAACCGGCAGATCGCCGGTCTGAATGACCGTTTGAGCGATTGCTCGTAGCTTCACGTGGCTGTTCTGCGACTCGCGTTTCAGCAGAGCGAACGCCTCGTTGGCCGTAAGCTGCCGGCGAGCCATCAAGATTCCTTGGGCCAGTCCGACCCCATGCCGTGCCACCACTGCTCGATGCAAGTTGTCGCGCTCCATGACGGCTCCCAAGGCCAAACTGGCGTGATGGGCGAATGCCTCGGCCACATCCGCATACCGCGACAGGGTCGCCGGGCCTCTGGCATACCACACCAGATGGACCGGCTGCCGCGGCGCACCCTCCATTCGCACTACCAGTAGCGCGCGTCTGCCTAGCCCGTTCCATCGGGCGCCATCGATCGGATCGTCGATGGAAATGGGTTGCTGAAGCAAACCCTGCCGGAAGAGCATCTCGATCATCGCAGCTGCCGTCGAATCATCTGGCGCCGCGTCGCTCGGGCGTGCGGCGAGGATTTCCCAGATGCCCTCGGTGTAGGTGACGACCGCTGCCCCGTCGGCGGCGATCAGCGCCACGGCTTCGTCGACGACTATGCGCCACAATGCGGCGGCATCTGATGCAGCACACATCCGCTGGCAGGCAGCGGCCAGAGCCCTCGTGTAGGCCAGATCGCGCGACAAGGCGGTCGGCGGCATCTGCACCAGGGGCTGCGTCGCTGCCTCGGGAGCCGGAGGTGACTCGGTCAGGACGTGCTGCGGGCCGGACACCTGGTCCGGTCGTAAGCGATTAGAAGGAGGCTCAGGCGACGGCCGAGGCGGGGTCATGAGGGCGTATCCGATCAGAACATACGACCCTAACAATCCTGGCTGTGGCGCTTTCGCCCGTGCCGCGGCACCCCATACGGCGGGACACGTTCCAGGTCGGCTGGCATGTCAGCTTAAGAATAGATTCTACCGCTCGCTAGAGAGAGCTGCTACCGCTCGGATCGGGTCAAGCACGCCGGAGCCACGAGTCGCCGCGCTCGGTCTAGGCGTTGGCGGACGGCCGAGAGGCGGTTTCGGGCCTGACGGGACACAGGTTGAACCCGCTTTCTGCTGATATAGGTACGTCGCGGATGGGCCACCAGCTCGACCAGCCCGCCGTTTCGGCACCGAGAACAACGAGTCTGTCGAGGACTAGAGGCCCGCAAGTGCTGTTGCTGATGCACCCTGCCGCGCTCGGCAATGATCGGGCCGACCATGCCGAGGCCTAGCAGGATCACCAGCCCGGGTTACGCCTCGGTCCACTGGTTGCGCTCATGGAACCGCTCTTGGACCGTG
>JAICEV010000571.1 GCA_025923975.1 Propionibacteriaceae bacterium | reverse complement strand
TTACCTGTTCTTCAGGGTAACCTTAAGATTGCAATGTCAGCAGCGCAAGGGTCCAGCTCCTCCGATCTCAACACTGTGGCGATGTTGGGACGGGCCTACAGCCTGCTGGGCTTTCAAATCGTCGATGGCGTGGTCGGCGCAGGCTTCCCGCAGAAGCCGTCGCACTCAGCCGTCTTCGCCCAAATCAAGATGGAAGGCTCTCGGCTCACTGATCTAGCTCGCGGGGCCAACATCACCCCCCAGTCCATGGGCGAGCTCGTCGACGAACTCGAAGAGCTCGGCTACGTGGAAAGGCGACCGGATCCGACCGACCGCCGCGCCAAGCTGATAGTGCTTACCGACCGCGGAAAGGCTTGCATCGCGGCTGGCATCTCAACCATTGACGGAATCGAAGATCGGATCACCCAGCTCCTCGGCGAGCGGGGTCACAGGCAGTTGCGCTCGCTGTTAGTCAGACTCTTGGACGTCGACTGAAGACACCACCAGAATGGGCCGTGTGCGCGTCGGCGGCGGTAAGCGTTCCTAACCGTCCGTACGCAATCACGTTTCCAACATCATCACGAAACTGCATGTTTCCGACCGGTCGGGAGCCACTCTGCGAGCGCGTGACGCCGGCCTGGGCGGAGCCGGGTCGCCTTTGACTGAACTCCACTTCGCGTTGCTTACCCGCACGTCGCGCTAGTCCCATTTGACGCGAAGTGTGGGTAAATGGCGCGAAGTGATCACGAGGCCGATCGTGCAAAGGCTCGCAGCACCCGATCGCGAATGACACCGGGCCGATAGATGTCGGCCCACAGCCAGCGAACGATCTGCCATCCGAGGTCACGCAGCGCGTCCTCCCGTCGCTTCTCCTCGAAGAGCACCTCTTCGATCGACTGGCCCGGCTTCAGCAGCCGTCCGTACTTGACCTTTCCATCGAATTCGCCGATGGTCCGCTGCTCCTTCCAGTAGAAATCGACGCGGGCCACAAGGCTCCCTTTCTCGTCGAAGATGTCTTGTTGCAGGTCCGGTGCCGGCAGCCCGTCCTGGTGCAGCCGTACCCGACTCGCCGACTCCCCAGCGCTCTCGCTCCGAGGATCAAGCAGCTCCACGGCCCGCCGCGCCTGCCGGATGCCCGGCCACCGCGCCATCCGAGCAAGCTGATCCTCCAAGGCCTCTCGTACCAGCCCGTACGCCAGGGCCAGGTCGCCGGCGGCCACCGCCTGTTCGATGGGAAGAGTGCGACACAGATCCAGAACGGTGCGAACCAGCGAGGTGACCGGCACTCCATCGATGATCGTGACGTGATCATCAGGCAGCGGCGCGGTATGCACATGCACGAGGGAGCGCCGCTTCCCGCCACTACTCCGGTTACGCGTCACATGCACCCGATCAATCGCTGCAGGCCAGATGGGCAGCCCATGCAACACCCCGGCCGAGGTATGACTCACGACCGCGCCGTCATGCAACTGCGGTGCAGTCGCGAAGATCAACTCGCGATGCTCCTCGGCGCGGGTCCGTTCGGCAGGTCGCTCCCGTACGTAGGCGCCGCGGCGTACCGGAACAAGGGTGCCGTCGCGCCTCATCCTCCCCAAGTCGCGGTCGTCGAAACCCTGACCAACGAGTGTTCTGGTGAGCACGATGTCGTCCATGCCGCCTAGCTCAACGCAGTCGGCTGCTCCTCGGGAACCTAGTCACACCGAATCTGTGGATAACTTTGCGGGCTGTCTAACTCCGGAATAGCCGCCTCTGCGGCACTTCGCGTTAGTTCCCCACACTTCGCGCCAAATGCAAGTAGCGCGGACTGCGGGTAAATGACGCGAAGTGCCGTCGGGACCTCGGATCCGGACGTTTTCGATCACAAGCACCAAGACGTACGCCGAGCCCAACTCGA
>JAICEV010000570.1 GCA_025923975.1 Propionibacteriaceae bacterium | reverse complement strand
GATCGTGTTCTTCGCCCCACTTGCAGTCTGCACCTGCTTGATGCCTTGCGCATAGCCGTCCGAGTCGAAGTTGAACGCTGAAGCGAGCGCAGTGAAGCGCGAATCCTGCAGCAGGCTGGCATAGCTCGCCGGGCTCTTGGGATCGCTGAGCAGCACCCGCTTGATCTGGGTTTTCGTTACCTCACCGGGATCGATGCCGTAGGATGACAGCATATAGCTGTAGAGTTTGCTATCGGTGAGGAGAGCGTCGACGTGTGACACACGCCCGATGGCGTTCCTGTAATACTGGGTATTCGCCTGCTCGGCGCTGATCGCGCCGTCATCGTAGTACTTGGTGAAGAGGTCGGTGAGCGTTTTTGCCTGACTGGGGCTCTGCGCTGCAACGCCGGAGTCGAGCGATCCGTCGGTGTTGAAATTGAAGGCCTGGGCCACGGCCTTGAGCGCACTGCTCTGGTTGGCGGCGCTGTTCGGATCGGAAAGATCGCTGACGAGGATTCCGCGCACCGTTGCCGACGTTGTTAGTACGGGATCGAGCCCCGCGGCCGTGGCAACAATGGACCGGAGGAACTCGTTGTCGACGAGGTCGTCGACGTTGGTAACGCCGGCCATCAACTCGTTGAAATAATCGACCTTGAAGGCCGCCGCCGCCGGAGATTCGTCGGTGCCGGTCGTCTCGTAATACGCAAGCATCGTCTGACTGGCTTGTTCCGACGTCTGCGCGGATTCTCCCGGGACCACCGATCCGTCGGCCTCGAACGAGAACGCGGCAGCGAGATTCTGATACTTCGTGCCGTACAGATTGGCGACGCTGTTGGGGTCCGACAGGTCGCTGGTGAGGACGTTGCGGATCGCAGATACCGACGCAATGCTGGCATCGAGGCCGTGCGCCGTCAGCGCATACTTGAAAAGGCGCTCGTCCGACAGCAGTTGGTCGACGGAGGTAATGCTGCCGATCCGGCTCTGATAGTAAGCGGTCTGGGTAGCTGCCGTTTCGCCGTTGCTGATCCGCTGCTGCGAGTAGAGGCCGATCATGGCATCCGCGCTAGCGGAGTCCTGTGCCGTGGTCAGGCCCACCTCTACGCCGCCGTCCGGGAGGAAATGAAAGGCCTTCGCGAACTCCAGGTAGCGCTTGTCGGCAAGCTTATTGACGAAGCTCGCGTTGTCGTTGAGGTCGCTCTCGAGCACCTTGCGCATGAACGCCTTGGCGAAGGTCATGTCCTCGAGGCCATAGGCCTTCATGGCGTACTTGAAGAGCCTGTCGTCGGAGAGGAGGTCGTCGATCGACTTCACGTCGCCAATGTTGGCGAGGTAGTACTCGGTATCCCGCGCTACCTGTGGCTGGGCCGCGGTGATCCTGAGCGAGCGCTCAATGTTGCCGCTGACTTGGCGATAGCTGGCTAGCGTGGTGAGCACAGTCGAGCTTCCGAATGAGTTTTAGTGGCGGGAAGGTTGCATCAATTGGCTTTCCTGAAGCTGGCGCACCGCTGCCAGCTTCACGCAAGGATGTGATGTTCAACTCGTAAAAGGATAAAATCACTTGGATTCTGTGACTTGACCATTGTCATCGGCCTCCTCGTTACCCTGGGCTGTATGCTCGGCGGCTTTGTCGCCATGGGGGGGCATGTCGGCGTCATCTGGCAGCCGTGGGAGTACTTGATTATCGGCGGCTCGGCCCTCGGCACATTCGTCGTCGCCAACCCTTTAAAAACGATCAAAGATACGGGCGCAGGGCTTAAGGAGGCTTTTACAAGCAACGCCCCGGGCCAGCAGCAGTACCTGGAAGTTCTGGGCATTCTCTACTTCGTCATGCGCGAGCTGCGCAGCAAACCGCGCAACGAGGTCGAGGAGCACATCGATAACCCCGATCAGTCACCGCTCTTCCAGCGGTTTCCCAGTATCGCCGCCAACCGCGATCTC
>JAICEV010000569.1 GCA_025923975.1 Propionibacteriaceae bacterium | reverse complement strand
TCGTCGTTACCTTACCGAAACCGTCGCTGCGCCACAAAACCTGACCGTCGGGACGGACAGAGTTCGTGACGACAATCACCGACAGATGCCTGATTTATTGCGCCGCAGCGAAAGATCTTTTAGTCGAGGCTGCAGCGATCACCAAGAAAACGAATTTGACAAGATCACCAGCGGGATGATCTTCGTAGCGCTGCGCGGCGCAGCCGACCCGCGCCCCGGTCCTGCAGATTCAGGTTCGGGGAGAGTCGCGGAGACACGTTTGCTGCCCTTCGCATGGGGTAGGAAGCGATGAACCGAGCTCAAGGAGGAGTCCATCATGGCGACAGCCCGAGACCTGATGACAAAGGGCGCAGAGTGTGTCAACTCGACCGAGACCCTGGTCGACGCCGCCCGCAAGATGCGCGACCTCGACGTCGGCGCGCTACCGATCTGTGGTGAGGATCAGCGCCTCAAGGGAATGCTGACTGACCGCGACATCGTCGTGAAATGCATTGCGGAGGGCAAGGATCCCAACACTGTCAGGGCAGGTGACCTCGGCCAAGGCAAGCCAGTAACCATCGGAGCCGATGATTCAGCGGAAGAGACCCTCAGGACGATGGCGAAATACCAGGTACGCCGCCTGCCGGTCATTGACGGACACCAGCTTGTCGGCATCGTGGCCCAAGCAGACGTAGCACGGGCACTCCCCAACGACGTCGTCGGACAGGTTCTAGAGGAAGTCTCAGAGAAGTAGGCCAGCCGCTGGCGGGTGAATCGCCCCGTCGGCGACACGCTAGCTCTGATCCCATCCAACTCCGCGTGTCATCCTCGCTCGCAAACGTGAGCTCAGCCTTACAAACAGCCCTGCCGCGGGCTCCTGCAGCCGGCGAAGCGTCCGCCCGTCATAGTGCACTTGGGGTTGCCGACCTACAGTGGCGCCATGTCGGCGCGCTGGCTCGCCGTGATCTTGACCGCAGTTGCGTTCATCGCGGTTCCTCTGCTGATGAGCGCACGGCCGGCCGAGTCGTCAGACATCTCTGCCACCGAGCTGGCTGCACGAATACGGCAGTCGGCCGATGTTGGTTGGTCGGGATTTGTGGAGACCGCCGGAACGCTGCAAGTGCCCGACAGCGAGTCATTCGCCACCCTGGTCCAACTGCTCGGCGAGAACACCCAGCTGCGGGTGTGGTGGCGCAGCGCCGATGACTGGCGGGTGGACCGGCTCCGCACTACTGGCGAAACTGGCCTGTTCCGTCATGGTCAGGGAATTGTCCGATGGGTATTCGAGTCCCAAACCGCGACGTATTCGCCGGTCTCCAAGATCAGATTGCCGGATGCCTCTGACCTGGTGCCGCCAACCTTCGCGCGGTCGCTGCTACAGGGTGCACATGACGCCGAACTAAGCCGCCTGCAAGCACGGCGCATTGCGGGCATTCATGCACCAGGCCTGCGGCTTACTCCAAACGAAAAGGCAACCACCGTCGGCCATGTCGATATCTGGGCCGACCCGGACAGCGGACTGCCGCTGGAGGTTGACTTGTACGGCGTCGGTGAGCAGCGTGCCGTGCTCACTACGACCCTTCGTGAGCTCAAGCTTGGTGCGCCCCCGACCACAACAACACATTTCAGGCTGGCCGAAGGCGTACGGGTCCGCTATGAGGAGTCGGTCGACGTTGCCGCGGCCGCCAATGCGTTCGCGCCGTACGATCTGCCCATCTCGCTCGCGGGGTTTGGGTCCCGCGACGGGCAGGACCCGGGTGCCGTCGGTATCTATGGTCGAGGCCCGACTACCTTGATCGCTGTGCCACTGCGCGGCCGGGTCGCTGGACCGCTGCGCCGGCAGCTCCAAGATCGCGGTACGGCACAGGTCACCGAGGTCGGCACGCTCGCTCCCGTCGGCCCCGTCCAGTTATTGATCACGTCGCCTCGGGAGCGGCAGGGGGGATTCCTGCTGGCAGGCAC
>JAICEV010000568.1 GCA_025923975.1 Propionibacteriaceae bacterium | reverse complement strand
TAGGGCATGAGCTGGGCTTTCAACCGAGTGAATGTCCGCAGCACCTCGACCGACTCCTCATCAAACAGCCACGGCACTCGATAGCTGTCGCTGCCGTGCAGCCGGCTGTGGGTGCAGAGCAGGCCAAAGGGAATCCACCGTTTGAAGACCGCCGGGTCCGGACGCCCTTCGAAGCCGCCAATGTCGTGACTCCAGAACCCGAAACCCGACATGGCCAAAGACAAGCCGCCGCGCAGGGTTTCGGCCATCGCGACAAACGTCGACTCGCAGTCGCCGCCCCAATGGACCGGGAAGCGCTGCCCACCGGCAGTCGCGGATCGGGCGAAGACCACCGCCTCCTGCTCACCGCGGTGGGTGCGTAGCAGTTCGAAGACCGTCTGGTTGTACAAGTAGCTATAGAAGTTGTGCATCCGCTTCGGGTCAGCGCCGTCGGACCACACCACATCGGTTGGAATCCGCTCCCCGAAGTCGGTCTTGAAGCAGTCCACGCCCATGTCCAACAAGGCCCGCAACTTGCCCGTGTACCACTCGCGGGCGTCGGGATTGGTGAAGTCGACGATCCCCATCCCCGCCTGCCACTTGTCGGTCTGCCACACCTCACCATTGGGTTTCCGGAGCAGGTAGCCGTTTCTCATTCCCTCGCCGAACAGCGGCGAGCGCTGCGCGATGTAGGGATTGATCCAGACACAGATCCGTAGCCCTTTGTCTTTGAGGCGCGACAACATGCCTGCCGGGTCGGGGAAGGTCCGGTTGTCCCAGGTGAAGTCGCACCAGTGGAACTCGCGCATCCAGAAGCAGTCGAAATGGAAGACCGACAGGGGGATGTCTCGGCTAGCCATGCCGTCGACGAAGCCGGTGACGGTTTTCTCGTCGTACGAGGTCGTGAACGAGGTGCTCAGCCACAGCCCGAACGACCAGGGCGGCGGTAGTGCTGGGCGGCCTGTCAGTCCGGTGTACTTGCGGAGGATCTCCGCTGGGGTGGGCCCGTAAATGACGAGGTATTCCAGCGTCTGGCCGGCGACGCTGAACTGCATCCGCGACACCGCTTCGGACCCGACCTCGAACGAGACCAGGCCCGGGTGGTTGACGAACACTCCGTACCCGCGGTTGGTCAGGTAGAACGGCACGTTCTTGTACGCCTGCTCGCTGCTGGTGCCCCCGTCGGCGTTCCAGATGTCTACCACTTGGCCGTTCTTTACCAGAGGGCCGAACCGCTCACCCAGGCCGTACACGAACTCACCGATTCCTAGGCTGAGCTGCTCGCGGATGTAATACTCGCCCGATTGAGTGATGAGAGCCATGGCCTTGTTGGTGCTGGCCGTGAGCACGCTGTCGTCTGCGAGGAACTCCAGCGCCCAATCCCCGCCACGCCGGAATCGGGCCGTCAGCACACCCGAGGTGATGCTGGCCAGGTTGTCGTCCACCTTGATTCGCACCTGTGTCGATGGATCGGTGCGCAACTGAAACTGGGGCTGCGGTGGGCTCGCCCCAAGGAAATGGCTCACCGACACCGAGATGACGTCAGGCGCAGGCGAGGTGCATCGCACCGTCAGCAGCGGCTCGTTGAGGGTATCGCCACGGTGTTCGATCTTCCGCGTTGGTGCATAAACCGTGAGTGCGTCGGGCTCCGCAGTGACGTCGTAAACCTGAGCGGGGTAGCGGGCCTGGACGCCCTCGCGTAGCAGCCAGTAGCCATCGGTGAACTTCACCCTCGTCAGAGTAAAGGTCAGCCGGTCGCAGGCGCCCTTCGACAGGCTCAGGGCTGCAGATACAGCTCAGGGCGCAATCTCCCCCGAAACAATTGCGCATATGATTCGATTGCCGTATACAGGGGTGATAGGGAAGGAATTGGGTCGAGTGAACCCGGGATCGAAGCGGATGACGCTCCAGCAGATAGCTGAGCGTGCCGGAGTTTCGACCCCAACCATCTCGAAGGTCCTCAACGGTCG
>JAICEV010000567.1 GCA_025923975.1 Propionibacteriaceae bacterium | reverse complement strand
TCGTCGGCCTCATCGCCGCCCCCATCCTCCCGTGGTGGTGGACCGACATCGACCAGCTTGTCGGAGAAGAGGTTGGCGTCGTCGATCACCTGGCCCTCCAACAGTCGGTAGAACTCTTCGGAGTCGATCCGATGAGAGCGCTCCACCTTGCCGTTCAACCTGGGTGTCCTGGGTTTGATCTTGACGTGGTCGACGCCGAGGTCGAGCAGGTGCCAGTGGAATGAGGCGCCGATTCGGAGCCGTTGTCTGTTTGCATACGCTCGACGGCAAAGGGCAGTTTGGCCATGACGTCGTCGATGAAGGCGATGGCGGTCTTCTGGTCGCAGCGTGGGTAGGCGCGGAGTACCCGAAGCCGGGTGCAGTCGTCGATGGCGGTGAATTGGTAGTACTTCTTGCGCCGCAAACCCTTCTGGCCGAGCGGTTCGATGAACTTCACATCAACCTGCAGCTGGTGACCGGGACGCTGCTTCTCATACTGCTTCCAGCGCAGCGCGCGGCGCTGGCACCGCTGGGAGGCTGGCAGCCGGTTTATCCCGAGCCGCTTCAAGATCCGCCACACCCCGACGTCGAGATCGTCACATCGTGATACCGGGCCAGATACATGACGATCTTCGCCGGGCTGAAGTGGTAGTGCTTCCGCAGCCACACGATCTTCTCCACCACCTCCGCCTGAGTGATGTCGGGCGAGCGGTGCGGCCGGCTGGAGCGGTCCTTCAACGTCGGCCTCATACCGACGCAGCCAGCCGTAGTGGCACTGCCGGCTGATCCCGTAGTAGCGGCAGGTCGCCGCGACGCTGCCGCTGACCTTTTCCACATGGCGGAGCACCGCCAGCCGGCGCTGAGCTCGTCGTTCCAGCTCACGTTCAGTCACAGATGATCTCCTCGATTCGGGAGACCCAGACTGTCAACAACCTCCGTCAGTTTTAAAGTGCACGAGCCTGAGTGCCAACTCGTCAATCATGTTGCGCTCGTACATCTCGATGGTGTCGATACTGAGCCCATCGATGCCTGCAATGGCGGGTCATCTGGGGTGAGGGCACACAAATAGTGACCAACACTTCCTGATGTGCTTGGCGTATGAAGTTCGCAGGCCAGGTCGCAGCTTTTCGGGTCATCGACCACATTCAAGCCAACTGTGAAGTCTCAAGCCACAGGGCCCGACGGTGCAGAGGGACGCGGCGATCCGCAGATACTTAGACTCCGCTTACTGGCAACTTGCCTGGATTAGTGGGCGGCCGTCGCGGCGTCGAGCACGGCCTCGAACTGATCCACCATCCAGTCGAGCTCCTCCTCGGTGATGATCAACGGCGGTGCGAATCGAATCGTGATGTCATGGGTCTCCTTCGCCAGCACTCCGCGTTGCGCGAGGCCTTCGGCGGCCTGCCGGCCCGACAGTACCGCCGGATCGAGGTCCACCCCGGCCCATAGCCCTACGGTGCGAACCTCGGTGATCCCCCTGCTGCCTTCCAGGGGCTGTAGCCGGCTCCGGAGCCGCTCGCCCAGGACGCGCGCGCGCTCTTGGAACTCGCCGGTTTCCAGGAGGCCTACCACTGCATGACCAACCACGACCGCCAACGGATTTCCGCCGAAGGTCGACCCGTGGCTGCCCGGAGTGATCACGCCCAGAACGTCGTTTCGAGACACGACGGCGGACAGCGGCACAATCCCGCCACCGAGCGCCTTACCCAACATGTAGACGTCGGGTACGACGTCCTCGCGTTCGCAGGCGAATGTCGTCCCGCACCGTCCCAAGCCCGACTGGATCTCGTCGGCAAGGAACAGCACCCGAGAGTCGGTACAGATCCGCCGTACTTCCGCGAGGTATCCCGCCGGCGGCACGAAAACGCCGGCCTCACCCTGCACTGGCTCCAGCAGCACCGCAACGGTCCGTGGGGTGATTGCCCCAGCCACCGCTTCCGCATCCCCGAACGGGACAGCAACAAACCCGGG
>JAICEV010000566.1 GCA_025923975.1 Propionibacteriaceae bacterium | reverse complement strand
AATCAACGCAGAGAATTGAGCATGTGGCGCTCCGTTCGAGAAAAGGGCGAATCGTGCTGTGGAGTGCGGTGGCTGTGACGATTCTCTGTGTCGGCGCAGTGACCAGCGTCGTCGTCCGCGAGTACGCCGCCGGCGCTCCTCGCACGCTGACCGTCATGACCCGCAATATCTACCTGGGCGGCAACATCAATCGCCCAATCCGCGCCGCGCTCGACCGTGAGGGCCGCCAGGGGGTGCTGGCCCTTGGCCACGCAAACCACGAACTGAGGGAGGTCGTCGACCGTACCGACTTCGCGACGCGCAGCAAATTGCTCGCCGAGGAAATCGCCGCCGTGCGTCCCGATCTGATCGGCCTGCAGGAGGTCGCACTGTGGCGCCACGGGCCCATGCAGCTCGACCAGATTGGCCAACCCAATGCGACCGAGGTCGACTATGACTTTCTTGCCACCTTGCTGGCCGATCTCAGCAGCCGCGGAGCTGGCTATGAGATTGTCCGAGTACAGCAGGAGTCCGACGTCGAGGCGCCTGCGTTCACCGGCAATCCCTACGCCGGGGCCGCTGGCTCTGCGGAGGATGTGCGCCTGACGGACCGCGACGTGATCTTGGTCCGCAGCGGCTCACCGATCCAGGTCGAAGGCAGTGGCGGCGGCAATTTCAATCAGCAGTTCGATGTCAGAGTCGGCGGCACCACATTCCCATTTGTCCGCGGCTACGCCTGGGCTGACGTTGTCGTTGGCTCCGCTCGTATTCGATTCATCACAACTCATCTGGAATCCCAGAGCGCCAAGCTGGCGCGCGCCCAAGCCGAAGAACTCCTAAGCGGACCGGCGGCCGACACAAGCCTTTCGACGGTGATCGGTTGCGACTGCAATTCCAACCCGGCCAGCCCTGCGGCACGTTCGGGCTTGCCGATTGGATCTGGTGCTGCATACCGGCTGATCACCGACGGCCACGGATTCACCGATCTTTGGCTGCAGCAGGCGGGTCACAATGGGCGGGGCTCAACGGCGTGGTTGAGCGAGCTTGTGAACGACGAAACGGCGGACTTTGAACGTCGCATTGACCTCGTGCTTGCTAGGTCCCCATCACCAGAACAGCTGGCAGTCAGCCGAGCGGAGGTTACTGGCGATGAGCTGAGTGATCGAGATGAGGTCACCAAGCTCTGGCCTTCTGACCATGCCGGGGTTGTCGTACGGCTAACGATTGGTTGAGTGTCGTGCTTGATGCCCTATCGCCGCAACGACGACGCCTGGTGCTCGGTGTCGGCAGCGTCGTGTTGCTGCTGATCATGGTGGTTGCTGTGATCACCGTTAGCCGCGCAATCGATAGTTCCGCTCGTCCGGTATCGCAGACCGATCCCGGTCCGGTCCTCTTAGTGCCTGGATACGGGGGCAACGTCGGTTCCCTTGAGCCGCTGGCCGCGGCCCTGCGCTCAGCTGGGAGGACCGCTGTCATCGTGGATCCTGTGGGTGACGGCACCGGTGATCTTCGGACCCAGGCTGAACATCTGGGTGCGGTCGCCACTCGCGCCCGCGAGGATGCGGGTGCTGCGTCTGTGGACGTCATCGGCTACTCGGCCGGAGGTGTCGTCGCCCGCTTGTGGGTACGAGACGGCGGCGGTGCTGAGGTGGCGCGCCGAGTGCTCACGCTCGGTTCGCCGCAGCATGGGACGAGCCAAGCGGCTCTTGGAGCTGAATTCGCTGGCGGCTGTCCTGAAGCATGCGAGCAATTGATCCCAGACAGCGATCTGCTGCGCCGCCTGAATGCCGGCGACGAGACGCCGGACGGGCCGATGTGGGCCACTATTCGGTCAACGACGGACCAAGTGGTGACGCCCGTTGACTCCGCCGCTCTCGCTGGGGCGCTGAACATCGTTGTCCAAGAGCTGTGTCCGGGCTCGACCGTCGCTCACGGCGACCTGCCACGTCATCCTGTCGTGCTGGCCGCTCTCGACTCGGTGTT
>JAICEV010000565.1 GCA_025923975.1 Propionibacteriaceae bacterium | reverse complement strand
TCATGGACGAGCCTCGCATCTCCAGCAAGCTCGAGGAGAACATCGACAACCCATTGGCTCCGATGACGTACGCCATCAGTCTGCTGCACTGCATGACGGTGTCTCTTGCTCAGGGTGGCGCCGGACTCGGGACCGCCTGGGGCGAGCAGGTAGCCCTAGCGCTGCTCGCCACCGCAGGCTTCGGACCTGTAGAGGTCTACGACGCCCCTGGTGATCCCGGCAACGCGATCTTTGTTACGCATCGCCCGAGTGAGGCGCCGTCATAAGCTGCTGGACCATGGCCTCGAATGTCTGGCTGTTGAGCTGGCGACGCATCGACGAGAACCTGGGGCACAGCATGGCTCGGGTGGAGCGCCTTCAAAATGGCTGGCTGTGCTATGGGGCGGAGGTCCTTGCTTCACCTGGCGAGACGATCGCCTGCAACTTCACCGTCCGGCTCGATCGGTATTGGGCGACCCGCGAAGCCGAGATCAGCGCGGTGTCCCTGGAGGGCGAAAAACGCCTCTCACTCAGGGCGAATGTGGGGGACTGGTGGCGTGACGGCGACCCGATTCTCGAACTCCAAGGCTGCGTTGATATCGATGTCGCTGCCACTCCACTGACCAACACCTTCCCCATCAACAGATTCGCCTCACTGGCCATAGCCGAACACCGCACAACGCCGGTGGCATGGGTGGACGTGCCGAGTCTTCAGGTGACGAGAGTGGTGCAGACCTACCGCAGACTGGCTCCAAACCGCTGGGAGTACAGCGATCCGACACATGGCGCCTTCGATCTGTCCGTTGATGATCATGGTTTCGTGATCGACTACGAGGGGTTTTCGAGCCGCGTGTCTGAAGGATGAGGTCGCGGGCACTCCACACCGTGTCTGACAACATGCAGCTATGAGCGAGTCCTCTGAGGCAGGCACGCCGACGCTTCGCCAGGTGGTGCTGGACTGTGAAGACGCCCGGGCGCTTGCGGAGTTCTACCGCCAGTTGCTGGGGTTTCACTACCGATCTGGTGACGAGCCACCCGCCGACGGGATGCCGGATCCCAGGGGAAACGACTGGCTGGTGCTCTGCGATACGACTGGCTCACCACGGCTGGCGTTCCAGCAGGTGCCTTCGCTGCCCGAGCCAACGTGGCCCGAGGGTCCTCGGCCCCAGATGCTGCACCTCGACACCACGGTTCCAACGGAGACAGAGCTGCACGTTCAGTATGAGAGGGCACTCGCCCTCGGTGCGCGGCTGCTGTACGACAGATCCGACGACGCAGATGAGCCGCTGTATGTCTTCGCCGACCCGGCGGGACACCCTTTCTGCATCTTCGTGGGTAATTGAGCTGCGAGCGTCGGAAATCGCGCGCCCGCCGCACGGAGGAGAAGCGAGCGGAGGCGCTCTCTCCGCTGTTGATTGCTCGCTGCCGCTCGCACCGGATCGCGAGCGACGACGACGGCGGCGGACTCAGGCGCGCGATGCGCGAGCAGCTCCAAAAAGGCGGCGTGGTGTGCTGGCTAGCCTGGATCCGCTGCGTAGCGTGGGTGCAGCCCACCTGCTAGGAGAAGCAATCCATGGCTAGCTTCCTCAGTTTCCTCAAAAGCCTCGGCCTGCTCCTCGCCCGGCTGGGACTTGGCGGCATCTTGTTGTTGCATGGCTGGATGCGCTGGAACGCCGGCATTCAGAAACAGATCGACTACCTGACTCAGTTCCGGACTCCGTACGCAGAGGTCGCGGCATGGGGCGCCATTATCTTCGAACTTGTTGGCGGCGTACTGCTGATCGTTGGCGCGTTGACCCGGCTTGTCGGCCTGGGCGTATTGATCGAGCAAATCCTGATCATCGCCTACACCAACTGGTACAAATGGCCACCGACCTTGCTCAACGCCGACGGCAGCTACAAGGGGGGTTACGAATACAACGTGGCCCTCGGCCTTCTTGGCCTGCTGTTGTTCGTCATGGGCGGGGGTGCCGCCTCCATCGACCGCTT
>JAICEV010000564.1 GCA_025923975.1 Propionibacteriaceae bacterium | reverse complement strand
TCCGGCCTAAGAAACACCCCAAAGCGAAACTGGTTGTCCATCTGGTTAGGCGCCCCCAAGTGAAACTGTTGTGACTAGGTGAAACGCGCTCTGACTAGCGCGGACGCCAAACAGTGACCCTTGGCTAGAGCATGCACAGATATGCACAAAGCTGCTCTGGTATCGCACGCAGGTCGCACGACAGGGGAATTTGATCATGGCAAACAGACGATCTTTCGGTTACATCCGCAGGCTGCCCTCGAAACGCTATCAGGCCAGCTACATCGGACCCGATCTTGGTCGGCACGCCGCGCCGGACACTTTCGAGGCCAACATGGACGCGAAGGGTGGCTCCGTGATGAGCAAGATCATCTCCAGCGGGGAAGGACGCCACCCAAAAGACGCGCTACTGCACGCCACGTATTGGGCGCACGCCTACTCGCTGCTGAAGACGATCATGAACACCGCTGGTGCGGGCTCCGCTACGGAGAGATCGCACATCGATCGCGATTTCCCAGATCGGTCACCCGCCGATCACTTCCCTTCTCAACGAGACCTTGATCGCTTGGCCGCCTTACGTGTCACGCCAGACGTATAAGGCGTTGATGATCAGCCAGCGCTCGTCGAAGCGGCCGAGGTGGAGATACTCGTCGAACGGCTGCGACCGCACCACCACGGCCGCGATGTCGCCAGCAACATCGACGACATGAACGTCCTGCCGAGGCTCGTACTGCGTGCGCGGTCCCCGCGCGGTATCGCTGACCATGGACTCGGCAGTATCCTCCTCGAGTGTCAGCTCGGGGCCGCCCGGGTGTTCAGGGGTGCGCTTGGACAGCGCCGGATGGAGCACCGCACGCATCCGTTCACCATCCCCCGCGAACCAGGACTGGAAGTACTCCGTGGCGACAGCCGCGACGGCTCCGATATCAGGCGTTTCCGATTGCGCATTACTGTCGTCGGACATGCCGGGCCTCCAACCGTGCGTTTCCCGCCATCATGGCGTGAGTCGCCGATACCCACAATCCATGCGCGAGACGCGCTCTACCTCGGTGCTAGAAAGGCCCACCCCGTGTCGAACACAGCCGGGGCACTTCTGAGTTGTCCTCTGGATGTTGACATGCCGCGGGACGGCGCTAGCGCTCTCGCCCGTCCCCTCTCTCAGGTCACAGCGGCAATGGAATGCGCCGGTGATCAAGGGGCCTGATCTCGCAGCCCCCATACGTGATAGTGAGGAATCAGCCCTCGACGGATAGAGACAGCACCGGAGAAGTGATCATGGACTGGATTCAGTCGGCTGTCGTTCCGCCGGTAGGCGACATCGAGGTTAGCGTGGGGCGGTGACCATCGAGGTAAGGCCTGCGACGACGGCACGGTTCGACGATCTTGCAACCATGCTCGGCCCCAAGAACCCTGATTCCTCGGTTTGCTGGTGTCTGAGCCACCGAGTCGACTCCAAAACCAACCGCGAGCTCATCGGCCGTGCTCGGGGTGAGTACGTCAAGCAGCTGACCCGCCGCGCAGTCGCGCCGGGTGTCCTTGCATACGACGATGCCGAGGTGGTCGGCTGGGCTGCCGTCGCGCCGCGGTCCGAACTGCCTCTCGCGCGGTCCACCAAGATCCCCCACGTTGACGATCTGCCGGTCTGGTCGGTGTGGTGCATCCGTGTCCGACCTGGCCACCGCGGCAGGGGCATCTCGCTGCACCTTCTCACTGGTGCAGTGGCGTACGCGCGATCCCACGGTGCGCCAGCGGTCGAGGGTTACCCCGTGGACAACAGGGGCAAGAAGGTCGACCTCACAAGGGCCTATGTGGGCACTCGCAAGCTCTTTGAGGAAGCCGGCTTCACTAAGGCTGCGGACACCAATGCGGTCTCTGGTGGGTTTCCGCGCGTGGTGATGCGGCTCGACCTGCGCTGAGCCGTGCCGAAAATATCTGGGCGGCGATGTAGCCACCACTCGACGATGAGCACGTTGACCACCCAGCTCATCC
>JAICEV010000563.1 GCA_025923975.1 Propionibacteriaceae bacterium | reverse complement strand
TAGCCGCTCAATATGGCAAGGAAGGAGCACAAACCATGGATGCGTCTCCCAGCCGGCCCGAGGAAGGCGAGTCGCCCACCCACTCATACGCTCCGATCGATGATCTTGACCTGAAAGCGACCATGGCGCAAATTCTCGACTGCTGGCCATGCGGCGGGCTAGCCGTAGGGGTGATCGCTGACGGAGGCCTTGCTTGGTTCCACGGCCACGGCGTCGCCGATGTTGGGGCGAAGGCGCCAATCACCGAGGACACCGTCTTTCGCATCGGATCGATCACGAAGACCTTTACCGCGATCGCGGTAATGCAGCTGTGGGAGCAGGGACTGGTGGACCTGGACGCGCCGGCGAACGACTACCTCCGTAGCTTCCGGCTAGTCCCGGTGCAGCCGCACTTGCGGCCGGCGACCGTGCGACAGCTCCTCACACATACTGCCGGGGTGGGTTACTTGCGGCGGCTCTCGGACCTGCTTCAGCCGGCCGTCGGTTCTGGCATCCGAGCGGCACGATCGGGAGCGCCGCCTCTTGCGGAGTACTACCGCCGTGGCTTGCCCGTTGAGGTTGAGCCGGGGACGAAGTGGGCGTACAGCAACCATGGGTTTGCTGTGCTCGGACAGATCGTTGAGGAGGTCAGCGGGCAGCCGTTGGACAGCTATCTCCGCGACAACATCTTCGATCCGTTGGGAATGGAGCACACCGATCTGATCCGATCGGAACGAGTCCGACATCTTTTGGCCACCGGGTATGTGCTGCGCTCCCGCGGCCTCAAGCCGGTGGCCGACCGCGAGATCCCAACCCCGGGCAGTGCCGGCATGTATTCCACGACGGCGGACATCGCCCGTTACGTCGCTGCCCTGCTAAGCGCGGCCACCGATGAGAACGGCTCTGTACTGAGGCCTGAGTCGGTGGCGATCATGTTTCGGCCGCACTTCCAGCCCGATCCACGCGTGCCAGGCATGGGTTTGGCGTTCGAGCTGGGGGAGGAGGGCGGCCAGCGCACTGTCAGCAAGACCGGCATCGTCTCCGGCTTCCATTCGGCGATGGCCTTAGCTCCCGACAAAGGGATCGGGGTCGTCATCTTCAGCAATACCGGCGGCCTCGACGGCCGCAATGCCACCGAGCCGCTGGCAGCAGCGCTGCTGCGTCGCCTGCTCGGCGTTCCCGCCGAGGTACTCCGCACTGACATTCCGCCGCACCCAGAAATCTGGAGCGAAATCTGCGGCTGGTACAGCCCCAGCCCGGGTCCTGTCACCAACGTGTTCCCCAGAGCGCTCATGGGGGCGGGTGCTGAGATCGTTGTTGAGGGCGGGCACGTGACGTTGAAACCGCTGACCCCCATTCCAGCGATGCGACACTGCTTCCGCCTATACCCCGACGATCCCGACGACCCCTGGGTGTTCCGCATCCACTTCCCCGATTTCGGGACCGACCACCGCGTGGTGTTCGACCGCGAACTCAAGGAGGGGGCGGCCAAGCGCATGTTCCTGGACAGGATGTCGTTCGCGAAGCGGCCCGACCTCAGCAATCCACGAATGTGGCTGACCGGCCTGCTAGCCGCGGGTATGGCGGGGCTGGCGGTCCGCAGCGTACGGCACCATCGCTCGGACCAGAGGCCGCGGTAACTTGGTCCGCCAGCAGATCGCCGGTTCAGGTAGAACTCCTGGCGCGGACGCTTGCGGTGGACTCGACACTGTGGCCTATTTCAATGTTGGCTGCGCCGTCGAAGACCCTGCTGTGGTTCGAAGAGTCGAACACGAGCCATTCGTCGATGAAGCGGACAAGTTCAACACATTGATGGCGGAGCTGGTACGACCGGTCGCTGATGTGACGTGAAGGTCAGGCTCCGGCGAGGTCCGGGGCCGCCGATTCCTGGCCAGGTCGATCGCTTTGTGACTTGGCCAGGGCGCGCCAGGTGCGGTGTCAGAACCAGGGCAGCTTCACGTCGGCGGTATAGGCGTCCCAGACGCCGCCGAACGTCTGCGCCAACTCCACCTCC
>JAICEV010000562.1 GCA_025923975.1 Propionibacteriaceae bacterium | reverse complement strand
GATAGGGATTCGAGGATGGATCAGGGCAACGGAACTCGACCCGCTTCGCCTTCGGGTTGGATCCAGTAATGGGGATCCGCATCGCGGCCGAGCGGTTGCGCGAGCTGTAAACCAGGTTGACCGGCGCCTCGAAGCCGGGTACCAGTCGATGGTAGGAGTTCACGGTCGGATTGGTGAAGGCCAGCAGGGACGGCGCGTGCTCGAGGATGCCGCCGATGTACCAGCGCGCGACATCGGACAATCCGCCGTAACCGGCCTCGTCATAGAACAGTGGCTCACCCTCGTTCCAGAGCGAGGAGTGAACGTGCATCCCCGAGCCGTTGTCGCCGAAGATCGGCTTCGGCATGAAAGTGGCGGTCTTCCCGGCTGCCCAGGCGGTGTTCTTGACGATGTACTTGTACTTCTGCAGGTTGTCGCCGGCCTGCAACATCGTGGCGTACTTGTAGTTGATCTCGGCTTGTCCAGCGGTTCCGACCTCGTGGTGCGCCCGCTCCACGCTGAGCCCGGAGACCTCAAGATTCTTGACGATGGCGTCGCGGAGGTCGGCGAAGTGGTCGACAGGAGGCACTGGGAAGTAGCCACCCTTGTACCGCACCTTGTAACCGCGGTTGCCGCCATCCTCGATCCGGCCGGTATTCCACGCGCCAGCCACTGAATCGATTGCGTAATAGCCGGTCTGCTGCTTGGTCTCGAACCGTACGTCGTCGAACACGTAGAACTCGGCTTCGGGGGCGAAGTACGCGGTATCGCCGATTCCGGTGGAGGCCAGGTAGTTCTCTGCCTTACGGGCGATGTTGCGCGGGTCGCGGCTGTATGGCTCCTTGGTCAAGGGGTCATGAACGAAGAAATTGATACACAGTGTCTTGGCAACCCGGAAAGGGTCTACGTAGGCCGTTGCTGGGTCAGGAAACAGCGCCATGTCCGACTCGTGGATCTTCTGGAAGCCGCGGATTGAGGAGCCGTCGAAGTTGACTCCATCCTCGAAGTAGTCGGGTCCGAACGTGCTCACCGGGACGGTGAAGTGCTGCATGATGCCGGGCAGGTCACAGAAGCGAATGTCGATGAACTCGACGCCCTCATCCTTGACATAGGCCAACAGGTCGTCGGCTCCTTGGAACATTTGTCCTCCGGTGAGGTAAGTCGTGCCTTGGGCACACGCTGTGGTTGCGCGCTTGAAGGCACGAAAAATGGACACCTGCTCAGCCATGAGCGACTGAACGCACTCGACGCTGAGCAAGCAAAGCTGGACGAACACGGATCGTGCTCCGCGCTCGGTTGTTTGGGAAGCCTAATGGAGATGCGATTTCTGTCCAGTTGCACAAATGTTTCACGCATGTAACACCAGCACTCCGGGGCTGCGAGCGATCGGGAATCGCGCGCCGGTTGCCCGGGTAACCTCTGCCACGTGGCGGAAAAGGCACCGGATATGGCCTCGGCGAGCGAGGGCTATCCCGGCCAGCGGCTTGGCTTGCCACGGGAAGGTCGCGGGTCGCTGGCTAGCTGGGGGGCGCGGATCGGCGCCTTGATCATTGACTGGGCAGCTTGCATGGCGGTCGCCGTTGGCTTCTTCGGGTCGGCGGTGCTTACCGGTGGTGGCTGGAGAGCGTGGATGATCTTGACGGTCTTTTTCATCGAGTCCGCGCTGCTGTCGTGGCTTGCCGGCGGCAGCTTCGGACAGCTGCTGAGCCGTATCGCGGTGGTACGGCTAGATGCGCAGCCGCTCGGTCTGCCACGAGCGTTGCTCCGGGCACTGCTGGTGTCCCTTGCGCTGCCGGCGCTGATCATTTCGACGGATCGCCGAGGTCTTCATGATCTTGCCGTGGGCACCGTCGTGATCAACCGGCGCTGATCCTTTGCGATGTGATTGCGCCTGGGCCCATTTCGCCGTTTCTCCGCACAGGGTCACGTATGGGTCGTCAGATCGGGTGAACACCGCTCGTTCGGGGCTTTGTGCGGAGAAACGCAGCGAGCGAGGGTCGGCTGGGCCCATTTCGCCGTT
>JAICEV010000561.1 GCA_025923975.1 Propionibacteriaceae bacterium | reverse complement strand
CTCCCTGCTATAAGGGTCCCGTAGAGATCGCAATGTCCTGAAAGGCTCAACGATGGCGGATGTGGAACTGGTCGAGCTCGAGCCACAGCCGGTGGCGGTGGTAAGAGGGCATGTCACCGTAGATGGAATCCCAGGTTTTCTCGGGGAGGCCTACGACGAAGTGATACGTGTACTCACTGCGCAGGGCCACAATCCCGCCGGTCCGCCGTTCGGGCGTTATGAGCGGACAGATAGTGGGTTCTTTGTCGTCGCCGGCTTCCCTAGCCCCGCGCCTATCACAGCGGTCGGCCGGGTCGAGGCTGACCGCCTTCCCGGAGGACCCGCTGCCAGCTTGCTATACCGAGGCGACTATGCCGGCATTGCAGCTGCCTACGATGCGGCGCAAGAGTGGCTTGCCGACCACGGCTATCGAGAGGCCGGACAGCCCTGGGAGTTCTACCTCGACGGTCCAGAGGTCGCGCAGCCAAGAACGATCCTGCAAATCCCTTGCGCCCCCAGGTCAGGCGATACGACGAGAGATCGCGAAGGCTGAGCCGTTGGGGTCGGCTAATTGGCAGCTGCTGATCCCGAACCCATTGGTATGGCCGGGCATGCGGACTGGGGCTGACCTGCCTGGACCTCGCGGTGCGCACCCTTCCCGCCCGGTACTATCGGGTCGCTGTCATAGTGGGTGGCATCAGATCAAGTGAGGGCCTCATCGGCCAGTTCACGACGTCGCCCGCCCTGCGCCTTTGCCTGTGGCGCCACGATGAGCGGGCAATGTGTCTGCCTCATCACACTGCGGGCGACCGATCGGGTCCACTCTCCCCAGCCACGCCGATGCGGGTGGCCGACCACCAGGACGGCCGCTGACCGCGACCACCGTACGAGCTGCGCGTCGGGGTCGCCAGAGAGAATTGCCGTCGAGACTCCGACCTCAGGATGATCTTGCTTCCAGTTGGCCAGGACTATTCCAAGATCGAATTGGGCGGCGGCCACATCGCGAGCCGAGGCGCTCATCTTCTCGGCATGCAGCACGATCAGTCGAGCCGCACGCAGCCTCGCTTCGTCGAACGCCAACCTCAGCGCGGGCTCTGGGTTCGTCTCGCTGTCAAGTGCGACGATCACTGGCAGCAGTGGCCAGGCATGGCGGGGCCGCCACCTGCCGGGAACCACAACCAGCGGGCATGCGATGTGATTGACGACCTGCGACGTGACGGCGCCACCCAACAACCGCTCGCCCCATGACACATGATCGCGACCCAGCACCAGCATCGCGGCCTCGCGGGCGGACTGTTTGAGTAGGCCCACGGCTTCCCCTGGTTCGGCCCGGAGAGACAGGTGCAGATCTGGAGGAACGATCAGCTGCGCAGCCACCGCCGTAAGCAGTCTGTCGGCCGTCGTCTGAGCTGAGGACAGTGCCGACTCCTTGTCAGCTGCCCGCCCCGATGGAGGTTTGAAGGCGTGCACCAAGACGACGTCCCCGCCGCGTCGCTCGGCCGCCGAGACTGCGTAGTGCGCTGCTGCCACCGACTCCGCGGATGCATCCACGCCCGCCACCACCAGCGTCGTACCTGCTGCCGCGGGCTCCTCGTCCAATCCCGGTGTGGCTTCGATGGCAGCCGCACGCTCTTGGTCGGTTCCCGCGGTGGCGGCCGGGGCCGCGATCTCAGAATCCTCGCGGCGGCGGCCAGCAGCTGGAGCCGGCACAGCCACGACCGGGCAGACGGCGTGGCTCAGGCAATGGTGGCTCACCGAGCCCGTCAGCAGTCGGCCCAGGCCAACGTGCTCCCGGGTGCCGACGACCAGCAGGCGCGCATCCTCGGACTGCTGAACCAAGACCTGGGCGGTATCCCCGCTTGCGAACTGCAAAGTCCAATCGGAGGCTGGCGATACGGCGTCGAACACCGCAGTAATCGCCCGGCGATAGGAGTCTTCGATCTCCTCGCGGCTGAGTTCCATGAAGTTCGCCGGTGCCGGAAAACCGGCGGAACTGAGCCCGTACGGCCAGTCAAGGACATGT
>JAICEV010000560.1 GCA_025923975.1 Propionibacteriaceae bacterium | reverse complement strand
CTGCTCGAAGATCGGCATGCGGGCGTCGAAATCCGACTCGGCGAGCAGCTCCGCGGCCAGCTCGAGGCTGCTCTCGCTACTCCACCAGCCGGGATACTGGTTCATCTGTCCGACGTAGGAGATCTGGCTCGGGTCGGGCACGAAGCCGTGGCCGGTCCCGAACATGTCCCACTCCTCCGGAATGGCTCGCCGCTCCAGGACCGTCGCCCAGTCGACGACCTGGAGATCGACCGTGACGCCGACCGCCTCGAGCTGCTGCTGGGCGACGATCGCCTCTCCGTACATATAGGAATACTCCTGGGTGGTCAGGAAGCGGAGCGGCTCGCCGTCGTAGCCGGCCTCTTGCAACTTCTCCTTCGCCAGGTCGGGATCGTTGACGTTGTAGTGCTCTTCCCCGGCCGTCGTGTACCAGGGGGTCTGTTGCATCATCAGCCCCGGATCGAGCCGGATGAACTCGTCCCCGCCGCGACCCGATTGCAGCATCGGCAGGTGGTCGAACGCCGCTTGGACCGCTTGGCGCATGGCCAGGTTCTCCATCATCGGCGACTTCCAGTTCAGGAAGAAGACATCCCAGTTGGTCGGCGTCAGGATCTCGGCGACCACCCCTGGGAAATCCTGCAGCACCATGTACTGGTCATTGCCGACGTCGAGCGCGAGGTGATAGTCGCCGGCTTGGAGACCGGCAACGCGCGCCGCCTCATCCGGCACGGGGATGAACTCGATCGTGTCCGCGTAGGCGTACTTGGTGCCGCCGTAGCCCTCTGGTCCGTCCTCGGAGGCCGATTTGTAGTCGTCGAAGCGCTCGAAGCGCATCGCCGCGTCGCGCTGCCACTCGACCAGGCGGTACGGACCGGTGCCGATGTACTGATCCGGATTGGTCATCGGGTCGTCGCCGGCGGCGTCGAGGATCGACTTGGGGTGGATCGTGCAGGCCTGAGTGTTGTGTGCCAGCGCGATCAGAATAGTGCCGTACGGCTCGCTAAGGCGAAACTCGATCGTGTAGTCGTCGACCTGGGCCAGCTCGCTGGTCTTCTCCATGAGCCGCTGGCCGACGCCGCTGATGCGGCCCCAGCGCTCGACGGAAGCGAGCACGTCGGCCGCTTTCATCTCCTCACCGTTGTGGAACATGACGCCCCGGCGGAGGGCCATGGTATGGGTCAGACCGTCTTCGCTGACGGTGTGCGTCTCCACCAACTCGGGGATCGCCTGATATTGCTCGTCGTAGGTGAATAGTCCCTCATAGGCGCAATAGCCGAGTTCCGCAATAATCTCGGCGGTCGACTGGTGCTCGTCCAGGTGCGGCGGCTCGCCGATGGTCGCCACCCGCAGCGTGCCGCCTCGCACACCGGCCGCCGGGTCATCCTGCATCGCCCGCAGCACCGCGGCCGACGCCTGCCCGGTGGCCTCGCGTCCGACCAGTGCCGCCAGTCCAGCGCTGCCCAGTCCCAGCATGGCTGCTCGGCGGAGCAGCGAGCGACGGTTGAGCTGCCCACGCTCCCACTCGGCCACGATGGCGGCGATTTCGCGCCGGGTCGACGAAGTTGTCCTGCCTGTGAGTCGGGTCATCTTCGAGCCTCCTCTGATGCAATCGGCCGTTGTGGCCACCAGGACGACGGGAGTAGTTCGGCCCCGGAAGGAGGTGAAAACCTCTTCACGAGCGACTCCTGATCCTCCCTCCGTCACTTGTCCGTGTGCTTACCGGGCATCATAAATCAGGCGTGAAAGTTGTCAAACGCACCTTGGGCGATTGGATGAAGATGGTGAGACGGCAAGGATGAGGATGGACTGATTGCCAATAGCTGAAAGCCGATAGTCGAGAACCTGGAAGGAGCGTGACGATTGAGCAGCAGAGCTACCGACGTTGTCGTCATCGGCGGCGGCATCAGCGGCACGGCCGCGGCCTACGAGCTGGCTCGCGCCGGGGCCAGGGTGACCCTGCTCGAGCAAGGATCGCTGGCCAGCATGGCCTCGGGCTGGACGCTCGCGGGGGTGCGGCAGTCGGGT
>JAICEV010000559.1 GCA_025923975.1 Propionibacteriaceae bacterium | reverse complement strand
TCCCGCCACGACGACCGTACCGTGTGATGGCGAACCCGCCTTACGCCCTCACAGCGGCAGTGCTGGGATTCGTAGCTCGGGCGCGGCACCTCACTGCTGCCGATCTGGTCCTTCAGCGAGCTGTCGTGCGACGCGTCGTCGACCAAGACCGTCGGCAGCTGCGCCGCTTTCACGCAGGGCGGGGCCTGTCTCTACCTCGAGACGCTTTTGTGCCCCCTCCACCGGTCGACTCGGTCGTGCTCCAATTGCGGCCGCGGAAGCGTTAGCGAACAGCCCACGCAACTCTGGGAATTGCAAACGCCACTCAGACGCTCAAATAGCCGCGGTCGTTCTACGCCGGCCCCAGGGCCGCTCCCGACCGAGAGAGTCTGAAAGCGATCTTTGGTCGCCCTATGTCACGTACGGAAGAGTGAGTCCGATGTTGGTCGCGAGGGATGTGGAGCTGCGCGTGGGTGCGCGTCTGCTACTGGAGCATGCTTCGTTCCAGGTGGCGGCGGGCGACAAGATCGGCTTGGTGGGCCGCAACGGAGCCGGCAAGACGACGCTGACAAAGGTCTTGTCCGGCGAGGCGCAGCCTGCGAGCGGAACGATCACGAGAACGGGTGCAGTCGGATACCTGCCGCAGGATCCACGGACCGGCGATCTCGATGTGCTGGCCAAGAACCGGATCTTGTCAGCCCGGGGACTGGACGCCGTCGTTGATCGGCTGCGCCGCGCCGAGCTGGCGATGGGCGACGATTCGGCCGAGGTGCAGGACAAGGCGATGGCCTCCTATGCGCGTGCGGAGGCCGAGTTGGCAGCTGCAGGTGGCTACGCCGCGGAGGCAGAGGCGGCCCGGATCGCCAGCAACCTCGGGTTGCCGGAGCGGGTGCTACATCAGCCCATCGGGACTCTCTCAGGCGGTCAGCGGCGACGCATTGAGCTCGCCCGGATCCTCTTCTCTGGAGCATCCACCTTGCTGCTCGATGAACCCACTAACCACCTCGACGCCGATTCGATCGTCTGGTTGCGCGACTTCCTAGCGGCACATTCTGGCGGGTTGTTGGTGATCACTCACGACGTTGGCCTGCTGGAGCGATGCGTCAACAAGGTGTTCCACCTCGACGCCAACCGCGCTGAGCTCGATATCTACACGATGGGCTGGAAGCGCTATCTGCAGCAACGCGAAACCGATGAAAAGCGCAGGAGGCGCGAGCGGCTGAACGCCGAGCGCAAAGCCGACCAGCTCCTTAGCCAGGCGGACAAGATGCGCGCGAAAGCAACCAAGGCCATGGCCGCGCACAACATGGTCAGGCGCGCCGAACGGTTACTGGCCGGAATCGATGCGGAACGGGCACCCGATCGGGTGGCCAAGATCAAGTTTCCAGACCCGGCGCCGTGCGGAAAGACGCCACTGACTGCGACAGATCTCAGCAAGAGCTACGGATCACTCGAGGTGTTCACCGGCATCGATCTCGCCATCGACAAGGGCAGCCAAGTCGTTGTGCTCGGCCTCAACGGCGCAGGCAAAACAACACTGCTGCGAATTCTCGCGGGCTTGGACGAGCCAGACACGGGTGAGGTGGTGGCGGGTCACGGGCTACGTATCGGCTATTACGCACAGGAGCACGAGACGTTGGAAATCGGTCGCTCCGTGCTGGCAAACATGAAAACAGCCGCACCCGATCTCGGGGATACCGATGTCCGAAAGATCTTGGGCTCGTTCCTCTTCTCAGGTGACGACGTCGACAAGCCGGCACGCGTACTCTCAGGCGGCGAGAAGACCCGGCTGGCGTTGGCAATGCTGGTGTGCTCCAGCGCCAATGTGTTGTTGCTCGATGAGCCGACGAACAACCTTGATCCCGCCTCCCGCGCTGAGGTGCTCGCAGCGATCAAGCGTTATGCCGGCGCAGTGGTGCTGGTCACTCATGACGAAGGAGCCGTGGACGCCCTTGATCCTGATCGAGTGCTGCTGTTACCGGACGGAGTCGAAGATCTTTGGAGTCCGGAATATACGGATCTGGTCGCATTGGCCTGATCATTCCGCACATTTTTCT
>JAICEV010000558.1 GCA_025923975.1 Propionibacteriaceae bacterium | reverse complement strand
GTAGGTGACCCGGTGCGGGAAGTAGGCGCCGACATCGGTAACGCCCATCACGTCAACCAGGAACTCTGACAGCTCGTACGTCTTGGCCGCCACAGTTTCGACCTGCTCCACCAGGCCCGGCGATCCAAACCGCGTCGCGATCATCGCGTGCTGATGACGCACCGACCCGACGCACGAACCTGAGGGTGCGACGATCGCGTCGTACGGTGCAAAGACCTCCGCAAACCGCTGGACCAGCGGCAGCGCTTGTTTCTGATAACCGGTGTTGACATGCATCTGGCCGCAGCAGGTCTGCTCGGCCGGGAACTCCACGTCCTGGCCCAGCCGCTCCAGCACCCGCACGGTCGCCTTTCCGACCTCAGGGAAGAGGGCGTCGGCGAGGCAGGTGATGAACAGCGCAGTTCTCATCGGCACCCCTATCGACTCGGCCTCAACTAATTTGCTTAGCGCGGCTGGAACTCTGCCGGGGGGAAGGTCCTCGCGACCAGCGCGCGCAGCTCCGAAAGCTCCCCCTGCACGAGCCGGACCGCCCGGCCCTGGATCAGCACATTACCGACGGCGGTCGCCTCCACCGGCCCAGCCAGCACCCGCCGGCCCGTTCGGTTGGCCGTCAGCTGGCACAGCAGTGTGTTCTGACTCCCGCCACCGACAACATGCACCGTGTTGATCTTCTGACCGCTCAGCCGCTCGGCATCATTGATCGCGGTTGCGTACGCCTCGGCGAGACTCTCCACGATGCTTCGGGCGAACACGGCCGGTGACTCGGGGGCCGCTGCGCCCGCTTCGACACACAGTGCCGCAATCCGCTTGGGCATATCGCCGGGCGGGAGCAGGCTCGGATGGTTCGCATCGAAGATCGGCACGGGGGTCGGGATGGCCGCTGCCTGGGTGAGCAACGTTGTCAGTTCCACCGATTGCCCTTCGCGCTCCCAGGTGCGGATGGACTCGCTGAGCAGCCACATGCCCATGACGTTGCGCAGATAACGGATCTTGCCGTCGACTCCGCCCTCGTTGGTGAAGTTGGCTTCCCGGCTCTCCTCCGTGAGCACCGGCCGATCAAGCTCGACGCCGACCAGCGACCAGGTGCCGGATGAGATGTACGCGGCACCCGGCTCAGTCATGGGGACGCCGACCACCGCTGATGCGGTGTCATGGGACCCGACCGCGATTACATCCAACGCCGCGCCGACCTCAGCTGCAACCTCATCCCGCAAGGAGCCGATCCGGGATCCGGGATCGACCAACGAAGGGAACAGCGAACGCGGTAGGCCCAGCTTGTCGATCAACGTTGCGTTCCAGCTCCCGTTGCCGACGTCGAGCAGCCCGGTGGTCGAAGCGTTGGTGCGCTCCACAACCTGTTCACCGGCCAGCCAAAATCCCAACAGGTCGGGGATCATCAGCATCCTGGTCGTGTCATCGATCACACCGTCTTCATGATCGACAGCCAGCTGATAGATCGAATTGAACGGCTGGAACTGCAGTCCATTCGTCGCATAGAGAGTGGCGTGATCAGCGATCTTGTGGACCAGATCGACGCCTCTGGCGGTGCGCTCATCCCGGTAGTGGAACGGGTTGTTGATCAAATGGTCACCCCTCATCAACCCGTAATCGACGGCCCAGGAGGCGATGCCAACGCCAGCTAAGTCCGGTTGCGCGCCAACGGCCTTGCGCAATCCGATCAGCAGATTTCGGTAGAGCTCGAGGATGTTCCAGTGCAGGCCGTCTGGGATGCGGACAGGATCGTTGGGAAAACGGTGCACCGCCTCAACGCTCAGCTGGTCTGGGCCGAGGTGGCCGAGCATCACCCGGCCGCTGGTGGCGCCAAGATCAACCGCAGCCACATACCCCGATGTGGTCACCTCAGGAAGGCCGCGGCTACGCCGGCATCGACGGGAATGTGTAGGCCCGTGGTGTGACTGAGATCTGCCGAGCAGAGCACGAAGACCGCGTTGGCGACGTTCTCCGGGAGCACCTCGCGCTTCAGCAGCGTACGCGAGGCGTAATACTTGCCCAGCTCTTCCTCGGGGACTCCGTAGACCGCAGC
>JAICEV010000557.1 GCA_025923975.1 Propionibacteriaceae bacterium | reverse complement strand
TTGATGGCTTCATGCGTTGCCCCTGTAGGCAGGGGAGCGTAGGAGAAGGTACGTAGGGAAGGGGTGTGTCTGTAGCTCTTGGTGTTGGGTACCTAGCCCGGATTATTCATGAGAGCATTTGGAGCGTCACCCTCCGGGGCTGCAGACCGCGATTGGGCCAAGTGGGTCCGTGGCGCGGATCGCGCGGCTGAGATGGTCTTGTGGGTTGGAGGGATGGTGAAGTTAGGGGCACATCGCCCGGGCTGTTACGGCGGGAGTTTGACGACCCGCCCGGCCAGCCGGCGCAGGCTGCCGGGATAGGGGAAGTTGGAGGGCAGAGCGACCTTGATCCGGGTTGCGGTTTCCTGGATGCGACCGGCGACCTTGATCAAGTTGCACCGGATGCTGTCGAACTGGGCGTTGCGCCAGAACGAGGTTTTGGGTGCCAGTCCCCGCAGGCTGTGGAGCAGCCAGTATGCTGCGGTATGGATCAGAAGGCGGAACTGGTTGGCCGTGGCTTTGGTGCAGGAGGTCCGGTCGGACGCCAGGTGCAGCTTGTGAGCCTTGATCAGGTTTTCCATCTGGCCGCGTTGGCAGTATTCCCGCTCGTAGAGCGCCTGGGGCGTGCCGTTCAGGTTAGTCACGATGAAGCGGCAGTCCGCACCCAGCGGCGATGCCTCAATGCGCGCGATGACATGGCGCTCGCATTTCCAGCTCTTGGCGCCATAGCGGAACGCGCCGTAGCGGCGCACCTTGCCCGTCTTGTCCTCCAGGTCCAGCCGGGCCAAAGCTGCATCCTCGGTCAGGTCGCTCACCGTCGCCTTGAGCACCGCATTGATGCCCAGGCCGAGGATGTAGCCGATGCCGTTGGCCTCGCACCACGTCATGGCCTCGTGGCGGCCGTAATGGCTGTCGCCGCGCACGGTGATCTCGACCTTCGGCCATCGGGCACGCAGCCTTCGGACGACGTGGCGCAGCACCAGGGCGACCTCCGTGCCGCTGGGTGTCTTGCCCGGGCGCAGGATCATCGCCACCGGCTTGCCGGTCAGGCCGTCGTAGATGTGGATCGGCATCAGGCAGTGACTGTCGTGCTTGGCGTGGAACAGCGACAACTGCTGCGCCCCATGGACCTTGTCCTCGGTGTCGTCGATGTCCAGTACCACGCGCTTGGGCACCTGGCCGAAGCTGTCGCAGAATAGGTCGATCATCGCCGCCATCATGCGCAGCAGCGCGATGCGCCCCGGCTGGTTCTCGAGCCGGGAGAGGGTCGGCTGCGAACACAGGTCCTCTCCGCTTTCCGGCAATCGGCCGACCGCCATCTTGAAGGCCGGATCGGCGCGCAGCGCGTCGCAGTCGTTGCCGTCCGGATAGCCGCAGGCGATCAGCAGGGTACGGAAGCGGATCATCTCGGCGTAGCTGTGCTGGATGCGCTCCGGCGCCCGGTCGTCGCGCAGGCAGCCCGCCAACCGCTCGCTGATCCCAAGCCGCCGGTCGATCTCGCCCAGCAGCAGGACGCCACTGTCCGAGGACAGCCGGCCCCCATCAAAAGCGGCAACCACCGGTTTGCCGGAAAGGGATGACAAGCCGGGCTGGAACCTTGTATTGCTCGACACGGCGGGTGCGCCTCCGGTGCTCGTATGGATGATGTCTAGACACCAGAACCCTACACGAAACCAACGGCTTGGGCGCGCCCGCTGCGCCCTTTTGACTCACCCGTGACTGCCTCTCCCAAACCCGTCATGAATAATCCGGGCTAGGCGCTCTGGCTGGGCGTTGCTTTCCCTCGGCGTGCGCAAGAGCGAGCCGTTGGTGGCCGTTAAGGGCATGAAGAAGCTGGATCTGCGCCTTTCTCAGGCGGCCTCGGCGGCTGGCGGAGGGCCGGTGGGGCGTAAGGGCCCCGATTTACGGCGGGTTTCAGGCAACAGGCGGAAAGCTTCGAAAAAGCGAAAGCGTGCGGCGAGCGCGTCCTTGACCAGCCCTGGGGTCAGGGTCGCCGCCAGCCGCCACGCCGGATCAGGGCGAGGACCTCCGGGTCGGCCCTGGCGGTCCGCAGACCCCGCAGGGTGCGGGCGAGCTGGACGAG
>JAICEV010000556.1 GCA_025923975.1 Propionibacteriaceae bacterium | reverse complement strand
GCCGCAAACGACATGGGTGGCGGCGCCGTCTCCGCCGTGTCGGATGACCGGCATCCGCTCCCATGGCGGCGGCTGGATCAACGTTTCTATGGGAGCCAGCTCCGCCGGTTCAGCGCCGCCCATCCTGTGACCGTCGCCGTACGGCAGGACGATGACATCGCCAGTAGCCGCCCAGTGGCGCTCGCTGTCAAATGTTTCGATCCACGCCTGGCCGCTAGCGATCACGTGGAACAGGATCACGCGTTCCGCGCCTGGTGCGAGAACGGCGATCGCATCTCCCGGCGGCACCGAGGCATACGCCCAAGCCTCGCTGTACTCGCCCCGCAAGAAAATCGCGCCCTGAAGATGAAGCCGAGCAAGCGCATCCGCCAGCGTGGTTGTCCGATCAGGAATGGCGGGAACGCGGTCATGGCTCAGTGGCCGACCCGACACGAGACTAATCGTGTCACAGGGGAACCGGGAAAAGACCGGCTTCCGAAACAAGTAAGGAGATCGCAATGCCACTGTTCATGGACGTACACGAGTCCCTCCCGGAAGGGGCAACGGTCCAGGATGTTATCGGTGCACACCGCGCCGACCTGAGGACACAGGAGCAGTACGGGGTGAAGTACCTGCGTTACTGGGTCGACGAGAAAGATGCCAAGGTTTTCTGCTTGGCCGAAGCGCCTAGCGCAGAGGCTGCGATTGCCGTCCACCGGGAGGCGCACGGACTGCTTGCCGACCGAATCTATGAGGTCGTCGAAGGCAGCTAAGCCTCAGCGGCTACTCAATGCTTTCCAGCCGCGATTGCGGCGGGATGAGCAGTCGTCCTACATGTTCGGGCCGCTGGGCCGGGGCTGGTGGTTGCGGGATCCTGGTTCGGTGACTGCGCTAGCTGATCAAGAACGCGCCACCAGAGCGCTGCAGCTGGGTGGTCGTCGGGAAGGGGTCCGGCGACGGCCGCCGACCGGACGAGATAGGCGGCGTCGAAGCCGGCCCGGGTGAGGTGTTCTACCTCTCCCTCAGTTCTGGCATGAACGGGTCTGCGGCCACGCGGGGGACTTCGGTAGCGAGCAGCTGCCGCCAATGCCGGTCTGCATGGGTGCCCGAGGCGGCGAGTCGCTTGACCTTCGGGTCCTCGTCGGCCGGCGGCGTCCGTTACCGGACTGCAGGGCCGGTTTTTGGGCGCCGCTCTCAAACTTACGCATTACGAGCGAGTCCAGTGGTTCACGGCACGTAAGGGCTCGTGCGAGATGCCACTTGCGACGGCCCTGCTGGCGATGACTGGGCGCGGTCGCATCGTGGTGTGCGGGGACAGACCGGGGACACGGCAGCATCAGTTTTGGAAATGCCTCCAGGGCGGTCAACAGGCCATGCCGGAACTGTCTCACTAACTGCTGTTGACCGCTGTTGACCGATGCTCGGGGCACGCGGTCAGCGGTGTTCGATTATGCGGCCGGGTGACATGACCTGCGCCGATGCAACCCCTCCATGCCGCTCTGTTACCTCGTGGTGCCTGCGCCAAATACGCTCACAGCGTGAGCTCAGGCTTCCCCCGGTGGTGGCGACTTGGGCTCGCCATTACGGAAGTCGTGTTGGCCGCCGGCCTGATCGTAGCCGCTGTAACGGAGGGCGGCTGGTACTGGTGGGCGGCCGCCATCGCGGCAGCGACCCTCGCACTAATCAACCTGTTCGTGTATTTGCGCACCGAGCGTGAGCGACGTAGACCACCTGATCCGTAGGTCCGGGCGAACCCCTCCTGAGAGTCCGCGACCGTCCGTCTGTGACGTGGTGCCGGCATCCTCGTTCATCGCCGGCCGGTCATGTTCGCGTCGGGTTGCTGTCACGGTTGCAGTCAGACCTTTGCACTATCGGGCCTCTGAGGCGACCGCGCGGGTGTTCCACCTTTCCTCTGTCAACGGCAACCGAAAATTGACCCCCTGACGGCAAGTGAATTTTTGACCCCTTGATTGGTCATTGGTCCTCGTTGCTTGCTGTTGATGTTCGGCCGAGGTCTCGGTCTTTGAGCCGGTAGGAGTCGCCTCGGAGGGAGACGACTTCGGCGTGGTGGACGAGCCGGTCGATC
>JAICEV010000555.1 GCA_025923975.1 Propionibacteriaceae bacterium | reverse complement strand
GATTGGCCGCCAGCGTCAGGAACTCCTGCCATCGATGCGGCCCAAAGGTCGGCTCCCCCGACCGGTAGAGGGCGATCGCCATCGGTCGAGTGCCGGCATGCTGGCCGGGGCAGGCAGTCGCTTGCACGGGCTCCCCGCTGAGAAGCACGTCAACCACCCGGGCAAGCACGAAGAAGTGAGTGTCTGTGAGGTGAACGCACGCGTTCCCCCGGATTGGGCTGCTGGGACCCAACAGCCACAGCAAGACCTGTCGGTGGCGTGCCCTCAGGAGCTCGGCTGCCTTGTACTCTCCGCTGCCGTGCGCGCCGATTTGCCGCAGCAGGCTATCGACCAGCTTCCTGGCATCACCTGACTCGATCCGCACACTGGCGTGAGCAAAGACCGTGTTCTGCCCGCCTACCAGGTTGCCGCCCGAGAAGCCTGACTCATCGCATGCGATCTCGATATGCAGCGCCGCGATCACGTCCTCTCTTAGCGTCCGCGCGCCCGGCGTTTGCCGTCCTGTGCCGGCAAACGAGTGCCCTGGTTGGAAATCGACCCCACGCTAGCTGTCCCGAGACGGTTAGCGTCGGGGGCCTCACCCTGATTTTGGACAATGCTGCAGTGGGGGAACTGGTTGTAGTGACAGGCCCGCCCGGGGCGGGCAAGTCCTCAGTGTCGGAGGAGCTGGCCAGGCGGTGGCAAACGAGCGCACTGGTGCCTGGCGATGCTTTCTTCGGCATGATCAAACAGGGATACATCCTTCCGTGGTTACCTCAATCCCACCGCCAGAACGCCGTAGTCATCGAGGCAGCCGGGGCTGCTGCTGGGCGATTCTGCGACATCGGCTTCGTCGTCGTTGAGGGCGTCATCGGTCCATGGTTTCTGCCGACGTTCGCACGCGCGACCGGCCTGGCTTACCTGCACTACGTCGTCCTGCTGCCTCCGCTCGACATCTGTATCGAGCGCGTCAACAGTCGAGTTGATCATGCCTTCAGCAACATGTCGGTCACTCATGATCTGCATCGGGCGTTCGCCGCCGCCGCTCTCGATGCCAGACATGTGATCACCGATTCCGACAGCCAGCCGGCCGGCCTGGCCGAGCTGATCAAGGAACAGCTGGGCCGCGGCGTCTTCCGTTACTCGCGTCCTTGAGTCGGGGTTACCGTCGGCGCCTTCGTATGGTCAGCGTTGTCGGCGTTTCGGCGCGTCCCCAACGGCCAGGAACACCGATCACGCCCAGGCTTCCCATTGCGTGAGGAACATGCGGGATGCTGGTCAGTCCCTGGCCCTGTGGCTCGAGGCCGAGCAGCACGCGGATCAGCAGCAGCGGCGTGCCGGCAGCCCACGCCTGCGGCGAGCAGGCAGTCGGATATTCCACTGGAAACTCAGTCAGTGAGCGGGGATAGCCGGCGAAGACCTCGGGCAGCCGATGATCGAAGTGGCCAGCTGCCTCGAACATGGCAACGGCGATCCGACCGGCCTCCTCGCGGCGCCGGTAGCGCGCGAGGCCCGCAGCGATGAGCCCGTTGTCGTGAGGCCATACCGTGCCGTCGTGGTAGCTGAGCGGGTTGAATGCCGCCTGCCCCGTGGCCAGGGTGCGTACGCCCCACCCGCTGAACAATCGGTCACCCATGATGTGATCTACGACGGCATCAGCCTTGGAGTCGTCCACGATCCCGCTCCAGAGCAAGTGGCCCATGTTCGAGGCCAGGGTCGGCACCTGATTTTTGTCGCCATCCAGGGCGAGAGCGAAGAATTCGCCGTCGGCAACCCAAAAATCGGTATTGAACCTGGCCTTCAGGTCGGCCGCGTCGCGTTCCAGCCGGTCCGCAGTGGCGTGGTCGTGCCATATGTTTCGAGCTAGCCGGGCAGTACGGATCCGCGCGTCGTAGGCGTAACCCTGAAGCTCACAAGTGGCGCGCGGCAGGCTCGCCAGCCGCCCATCGGGGTGCACGATGGAGTCCCAAGAGTCCTTCCAGCCTTGGTTCTCCAGGCCGCTGTCCCGGTTGCGGCGCTGGTACTCCAGGTAGCCGTCGCCGTCAAGGTCGCCGTAGTGCTCCAGCCAATCCAACGCCGCCCGCGCCTGCGGCTCCAGCTCGAGTACCAGATCGGTGTC
>JAICEV010000554.1 GCA_025923975.1 Propionibacteriaceae bacterium | reverse complement strand
GAAGGCACAGCTGGGTATGAGCGGCTAATGCCACAGAACCCAGGAGGAGGCCAGAATGACGCGCTTCGGCTACACACTGATGACCGAGCAGAGCGGGCCGCGGGACCTGGTCAGCTATGCCGCGGCGGCCGAGCAGGCCGGCTTCGATTTCGAAGTGTGCAGTGACCACTACTCGCCGTGGCTGATGTCACAGGGACATTCCCCGTACGCCTGGAGCGTCCTTGGTGCGGTGGCGCAGGCAACCTCTCGCGTCGAGCTGGCCACGTACGTCACCTGTCCGATCATTCGCTACCACCCGGCAGTGGTCGCGCAGAAGGCGGCGACCCTCCAGTTGCTCAGTGAGGGCAGATTCATTCTCGGTCTGGGGTCTGGAGAGAACCTCAACGAACACATCACCGGCGAGGGCTGGCCCCCGGTGGCGCAGCGCCAGGACATGCTGGGCGAGGCTGCCACCATCATCCGTGAGCTGCAGTCCGGCGAGCTGGTCACTTGGGAGGGCGACTACTTCCGAGTGGATTCGGCTCGCGTGTGGGACGCGCCGGAGGGTGGCGTACCGATCGCGATTGCGGTGTCGGGGTTGAAGTCGATAGCGCAGTTCGCGCCGCTGGCTGATCATCTCATTGCTGTGGAACCCGACGGTGAATTGATCAAAGCCTGGGACCGGGAGAAGAGCTCGGCAACCGCGCGCAAGATAGGCCAGGTGCCGATCTGCTGGGATTCCGACGAGCAACGGGCGATCAAGCGCGCTCATGATCAATTCCGCTGGTTCGGCGGTGGTTGGGCGGTGAACGCGGACCTTCCGACGCCGGCCGGCTTCGAGGGAGCGAGCCAGTTCGTCCGGCCGGAAGACGTTGCGGAGCAGATTCCCTGCGGTCCTGATCTTGATGCGGTGGTGCAGGCGGTGAAGCCGTACTGGGAAGCCGGTTTCACTGATGTGGCGATTGTGCAGGTTGGCGACGAGGGACAGTCGGCATTCCTTGATCAGGCGGCCAGACCGCTGCTGGACAAGCTGCGTCGAGCCGCCGGCTGAGCCCAGAGCGGTATGCCGTGTGATGGCTCAGCTCCGGTGGTGTCCGGCTAGCCTTAGTTGCGCGTTGCTCAGATGCTCGAGCAGCACCGCCCGACAGATTGAGAGATTTTGACTGCTACCAAACGCGCGCTGGAACTGACTCACGCGGCCGCGAACGCGGCCGTCGACAAGCTCGGTACCGATCTGGTTGCCTACGACGTTTCCGAGCAGTTGGCCATTACTGACGTGTTCCTGGTAATCACAGCGAACAACGAGCGACAGGTCGGCGCCGTTGTTGATGGGATTGAGGAGTCGCTGCGGGGACATGACGCGAAGCCGGTCCGCCGCGAGGGGTATCGGGAGCAGCGCTGGGTACTGCTGGACTACCTCGACTTGGTCGTGCACGTGCAACATACCGATGAGCGTCGGTTCTACGCGCTGGAGCGGTTATGGCGTGATTGCCCAGAAATCGAACTCGGCGTGGACGAGCGCCGATGACAGCCGCGCGGATCATCATTTGGCGACACGGTCGCACGGAGTGGAATGTGGTCGCCCGCTTCCAAGGTCAAGCCGACGTACCCCTCGATGAGGTTGGATACGCTCAGGCAGCACGGGCGGCGGAGGTGCTTGCTGCCTATCGGCCTACCGGTTTGTACTCCAGCGATCTGTCGCGGTCGTACCAGACCGCTGCAGCGCTCGCCCAGCGCACTGGACTGGAGATCACCACGGATAAGCGGCTACGAGAGATCCATGTCGGCTCGTGGGAGGGGCTGGTTGGCAAGGAGATCAAGGCGGCCGACCCCGATCTAGCGCGCCGGCTATGGGCAGGCGAGGACGTACGCCGGTCACCGACTGGCGAGAGCCCGAGTGAGGTCGCCGAACGCATGGCGGAGGCACTGACTGAGATCGCTGAGGCCGCTGAAGATCACTCCACTGTGGTGGTTGTCACCCACGGGCTGGCGGGCAGGGTCGGTGCGTGCCGGTTCGTGGGATTGCCGTTCGAACACTGGCGACTGTTCGGCGGTTTGTCGAACTGCGCCTGGGTGAGCATCGACCGACACCGCTCCGGGGCGTACTGGCGGATCGAGGGCTACAACCT
>JAICEV010000553.1 GCA_025923975.1 Propionibacteriaceae bacterium | reverse complement strand
GTCTGCGCCTTGCTTCGGCTTGGCTGATGCCCTCAGGCCCGCTATGCAGGCTGGCCAGTGCGTCCTCGAGAGTGAGCTGCTGGATCCGCATCCAGTATGCTTGCGGGGCCGCGCTCGCGTCAGAAAGAGGTTACGCACCTCGATCCGTATCGCTGAGATTCTATGCGGTCCCCCTCTATGAGGTTCGTGCGACAAGCATGTGCCGCCGTTGTGACTGCCGAGCCTCCATTCGGATCGTCGTCCCGTTAGGCTGCACCCGCTGGACTGGCGGCACTGACATGAGGTCGGAGGGTAAGCTGCATGGACATCAGGTCGGAGCATAGCATGAGGTGCAGCCGCGAGGCCCAGCTGGCAGCGGCCTTCCTGTTGAGTATCGGGCTGAGCGCGGTGGCACTCTACCCAAGCGGGGCGGAGGCGCAGCTGCGCGACCCTCCCCTCGGTTGGGACATGTGGGATCCAGGCTGGACCCAGCGGGATACCTGGAGGCCGGAGCGCATGGACCGGGACCTGCGTTGGAGGATGACCCGCCACCGGACCTTCATGCAGGACGGCGTTCCGGCCGCGTACCGCGGCGCGCAGAACCCGCTGCCTCAGATGCCCGATACCGTTCGTGAAGGGCGTGCGGCCTACCTCGAGAACTGCGCTTCCTGTCACGATCCGTCAGGGACCGGCCATGGCGAGGCTGGGCTAGCGCTGTCCCCGTCCCCCGCGCTGCTGGCTCACCTGATCCGGATGCCAGGCGCCGTAGACGAGTACCTCATGTGGGCGATCTCCGAGGGCGGGGAGCCGTTCGGGACGCAGATGCCTGCGTTCAAGGGGAAGCTCACGGAGGACCAAATCTGGAAGATCATCACCTACATGCGAGCAGGCTTTCCTGGAGAGCCGGCGGCCGATGAAGCCGACGATGATCGTCCGTGAGCCCCGCTGCAGCGGTTCGCGGACGGCTCTGAGCAAATCGCCGCGCTGGGAGGCAGCAATTGGGGCCGATCCGATACCTGTAGAACGTGTTCAGCCCTGACGGATCGTGCTTGGCAGTAATGGCAGATGGCCACCCCCACTCAGGAGGCTCGTGGTCGCGAGAGTGAGAGTGAGCTGCTCGAGGCACGTCGTTCTGTACTCTGTACTCTTTAGAAGATGGGCGGTGAACAGGCCGAACGCCTCCGATCGCCCGCACGATCAGCGCAGGTCCTCGCCGACCTCGAGCCAGGTGCAGCGCTCCTCGACCACGGGCGCGGTCTCGGGCTGGCCGATGCCGCGGGTGATCAGCCCGATCACGCGTGCGTCGTCGTCGTAGTCGACGTGCGCGGTCATCGGGTTGGCGAACTGGCCGACCCCGAGCAGGTTTGTGACCGGGGCGATATTGATGGTGACGTTGACCTGCCTGGGGCAGAGGCGCGAATCGACGTGCTCCCGCACGAACTGATCGGGAATCGGGTAGCTCAGCAGGTCGTTCGGATCGCTGAACGCGATCAGCGTGGTCTGCCGGAACAGGCGGTCCGCGTAGCGCGCGCCCGCCGGCCGGCAGTACGCCGGCACCGCGCCCTGGACGCTTGCAGGCTCCAGACCGCTCTGCAGGAGCGGCAGCTGATTCGCCAACATGAACACCTTGACGTCGCGTTCCTTGAACGACTGCGACACGCGCCGGACCTCGGGCCGGTCGGCTTCTATGCTCTTGAGCACCTGCGTCAGGCGCGTCAGGCCGTCGGTGGTGATCCGACTGCCGAGACTGTGGGTGATGAATGCGAACTCGTCGAAGTCGAGGCGCGAGCCGAACTCCGGGTTGTCGGGCGTGCACAGCTGCTGCTCGTCCGGCAGGCCCTGCCAGTCTGTGCTGAGCGCCCAGCACAGGGTCTGCCCCACCGCGGTCTGGATCCGCTCGCGTCCGGTGCCGGTGTAGACCAGGGGATCCGCGGACACGTCGTTGACGAAGGTCTTGAAGATGTTGTTCAGGCTGGCTCGCTTGTAGGCGTACACCGCCGTGTCGTCGAACGCGTAGCCTTCCTTGGCCGGCTGGCTGATCGGCGACCAGGTCAGCTCGTAGAACAGCATCTCGCGATCGCGGGCGACGTTGGTGTGGCGCGTCACGGCCAACGCGCCGAGTGTCTCGCCGGGAT
>JAICEV010000552.1 GCA_025923975.1 Propionibacteriaceae bacterium | reverse complement strand
GCGTGGCCACCGGGTTGTCCATGGCCATCATCGCCGCGCCCGCGTTCTCCAGCGGAATGCGATCGGCGAGCAGCTCTCCTAGATCGAGCCGGCCGTCGGTAATCATCGCCAGCATGGCCGGATAGTCGGCCCCCGACATACCGTGCGAGCCGGCGACCCCGCTCACCGCAGCCAGCGCCGTCGCCGCCGAGCCCACTGCATCGACGGTCAAGTGGGCGCCGGCGCCGGTCAGCTCGGCAATGGCGGTGGACGTCGCCGCTACGTCGATCGCTACCGCACCCAACTCGGCCGCCCGCGCCCGGGCCGCCGCCGAGAGGTCCACACCGATCACCCGGGCACCCAGAGCCCGGGCGATCATGATCGCCGAAAGCCCGACACCACCGCAGCCGAACACCACCACCCAGTCTTCCGGCTCGACCCGGCGGTACGCGGTGAGGGCACGGAACGCGGTGGCAAAGCGGCAGCCAAGTGCCGCCGCGCTCACGAAATCCAGTTCATCGGGCAGCAGGACAAGATTGACGTCAGCGACCCGAACAACGACGCGTTCAGCGAACGAGCCCGGGTGGCTGAACCCCGGCTGGGTTTGATCGGGACAGATCTGCGCATCACCGGCCCGGCACCAGTCGCACCGCCCGCAACCGTTGACGAATGGCGCGGTCACCCGGTCACCCGGCGCGAAGCCGCGGACCTGGGCTCCCACAGCAGCGATCACGCCGGCGAACTCGTGTCCCGGAATGTGTGGCAGCGGCACCGCCTCATGGCCACGCCAGGCGTGCCAGTCCGACCGGCATACGCCGGTGGCCTGAACCGTGATCACCGCGCCGTCCTCGGGACAGTCGGGTTCAGCCACGTCGCGAACCAGGGCCGGCGCGCCCACGAAGTCATAGACGATCGCTTTCACCAAATGGCCTTCCAGGTTGGCTGCGGTGACGAAGGACTCGTCGAGCAGCTTGAGTGCATCGCCCAGCATGTTGAGCTTGCCAAACGCCGGCACGTACAGGTAGTCGGCGATGCCGGCACGACACCGGCGGAACCGAGCGTGGTGGCCAGCGGCACCCAGCACACCCGAAGGTCAGCGTCGGCTCGCAGCTGCCGGACGACCTGCACGGCGAGCCGCGTCTTCGTTGGTGCATGAGTGCCCCTGTAAGCCAAGAAACCGCTCACCTGTGGACGTATGGATACGTCCGCGCCCCGGATACCTTGGGGGCGAAATTGTGCATGTGTGAGCGGTGGCATGCCCTATCAGAGCGCAGGCTCAATGTCGCGGCGGACGATGCGCTCGGAGGATGTACCCGCATCGCACCCCCCGGTCACGGCCCACCGCGCCAGTGTTCGATGCGGTGATGGTCGGGTGTGAAGCCGTGGCGGACGCCCCACAGAACCGCCTGGGTGCGGCTGGCAACGTCGATTTTGCGATAGATCGTTCGGATGTAGGACTTCACGGTGTTCGGACTGAGATAGGTGAGCTTTGCCACCTCGGCGTTGCTCTTGCCTTGAGTGATCAACGCCAAGATCTCCGATTCGCGGTCGGTAAGTCCCTCGCTTCGCCCGGGCCAATTCAATCCGTTGATGCTGCGTGCCCGAAAAGGTGGATCGCTGATCACCGTCTCGCCGCCGTGGATGGCTTCCAGGGCATCGACCAGCTCCCGTGCCGGTAGGGCCTTTGACAAATAGCCGTGGACGCCTTGCCTGCGGGCGCTCTCGATCAGGTCCGGGTCGAAGTTCCAGGTGTAGACCGCAACACGGCGGGCGCGCGGATTCCGCACCAGCACGCCGATCTCCTCATGATCGGATTCCGGCTGCGCGAAGGAGTCATACAAGACAATGTCGACCAGGTCGGAGACCGACACGTTAGTGTCCAGCTCTGCAATCACCACCCGATCTCGGTACTGCTCGAGAATGTGAGCGATGCCCATCACCACGATGTCGTAGTCGTCGACCAACGCGATGGTGATCGGCGTCCTCACCGTGGGCTCCATAGAGCGACCTTAACCTACCTAAGGGTGTAATGCATCCGCCCTTGGGGTGGTTGAGTTGTAGACCGAAGCGGGATCGTTGCCGACGTACGGCACTCGCTTCGCACCAGAAGCTTCATCACGTCTGAGGAGGAACAAT
>JAICEV010000551.1 GCA_025923975.1 Propionibacteriaceae bacterium | reverse complement strand
TTCCTGGCCTCCGCGATCAACATGGATCACTTCATCGACTCCGTCGTCGCCACAGCTGACGCCGTCGGTGCAAAGCTGAAGAGCCGCAAGAAGATCAATCTCTCCTTCGACGAATGGAATGTGTGGTATCAGCGACGCTTTTCGGGCGACGGCCCCAAGCCGGCCGATGCCGCCTGGGATCCGGAGCCGCGGCTGATCGAGGACGAGTACACCGTGACCGACGCCGTGGTGGTCGGCACCCTGCTCAACTCGCTGCTGCGACATGGAGACCGGGTCAAGGTGGCCTGCCAGGCGCAGTTGATCAATGTCATCGGCCTACTGCGGTCTGAACCGGGCGGCGCGGCCTGGAAGCAGACCATCGCGTACCCATTCGAACAGATGTGTCGGCTGGCGCGAGGCGAGATCTTGCACGTGGTCACGCGATCAGACCGGTATGACTCCCAGACCTACACCGACGTACCGATCGTCGACGTAAGCGCAACCTACGACGCGGAGGCCGGCCGGGCTGCTCTGTTCTTGGCCAACCGCAGCCTCGACGAGGTCGCCGACCTGACTGCGGACCTCACCCGGATCGGTGCATCCGCAGTGATCAAGGCCACCAGCCTCCACGCCCGGGGTCATCAGGACCGACATGCTACGAACCTGAACGATCACGCCGCGGTGATCCCGCACACTTTTCACAGCTACGCGCTGGCAGAGGGCATGCTGCAGGCCGCTTTGCCCCCGCTGTCGTGGACTGTGTTCGAGCTTGATGTCGCCAGAGGCGCCGCTCGTTGACAGGCTCGGGGCAGCTAGTGCGCACTGGACTCGAAGAGGCTGATCCAGCGTTGGTCGAAGCTGGGTGCTGGCCCTTTGTACCCGTTCGCGCTGAGAGCCTTGTAGACGCCGCGGACCACTTGCCGCGGCCAGCGGGCTCGCTCGGAGGTGACGCGGATCAACGTCCAGTGATCGCGGGCGAAGTCTTCCTGGCGGTCGATGTCGCGGTTCCACTGGTTACGGTCCGTGCGGTGCTGATCGCCTTCGTACTCGATGATCAACCGGTAGTCCAGGTAGACCAAATCGACCCGGCCCATCGGCCCTCGTGATCGCCGATGATCAGGTTGCATTCCGGCATCGGCAGCCCGGAAAGAACCAAGCACAGTCGAAGCCAGGTCTCTCGCGGTGAATCAACCCGTTCCCGCACCAACTTCACTGCGGCGCGCGCGGCAACGACGCCGCGACCTGAATATCCCTGTACTGCCGACTGCAGCCGGACGAGCGTGGTACGCCGTTTCCGGATCAGCGAATCTCCAGCCGTAACGAGGTCGAGCAGATTCAAACTCGACGCTGCGATCAACCAGCAGTGCTCCGGCGCGGCGATTCCGTCTCGGTGCGGCGGCAGCTCTTTGAGCCGCATGACCTTTACGTCCCGGCGCCGAACCTGCCACGGATGGGTGGTCGCGAACGTCATCGGAAGCCGCGATCCGACATCCACCCCGAGCAGCTGCAACCCAGTCACTCCGGTCGCAATCGTGCCTGGCGGTGAAACCAACATGACGCCTCGGACCTGGATCCGAAGTCAGCCGTGGTCGCGGCGACGTAGACACCCTTGGTTAGCCGGCGAAACCGGTCACCCTGAAGTGTCTTCAGTGACACGCCAAGGGCGTAAGCGTCGGTAGTCCGAAACGGCTGGCCATTGAGTGCCTGCGGTATCACTGTCGGTCGCATGAGGACACTTTGCGGCCTCCAACAGGGCCCGCAGCCGGCCGGAACCCAATCTGTGGATAGCGATCGTTCGCCGAGTGCGCGGTACCCGTCCACGCCGAGGCCGGCGCGTGGGAGGTTAGTGCCCACTCGGCAAGTGATCGTCGGGATGAGCTGGCATCGAGGCGGCGGCATCCGGGTCCTCATTCGGCGAGAACTCGAACGTCCCACGGCCCCAGTTCGAGCTCTGCTGTCCTGGTATCGCGATCGCCGAGGACGTCGGTCATCTCATGTGGCAGAGCGAGCTGTACGGGCTCCCAACACCAGTTGTGCATCAAATGGATGCGCTCGCCGTCAGCATTGGTTGCGGAGTGGACGGTCACCGACTCTGGGAGGCTCTCCCACAGGGGTTCCTGTCCGATGGCAAGCCATCTCA
>JAICEV010000550.1 GCA_025923975.1 Propionibacteriaceae bacterium | reverse complement strand
GCTGGAGGTGGGCAGCTTGACGCTGTTGCTCGGGATGCTGAGGAGGCACTCCATGCCAAAGCCGCTCAGCTTGGCCGAACTGAGCCTCCCACGGGAGCCAATGTGATCATCACTCGGCCGGCCATAGTTGCTAAGGCCACCATCGTGAACGCCGACGGCATTCACGCGCGACCCGCAGCGCTCATCGTTGAGGCGCTTGCATCGTTGGATGCGCAGGTCACGATCGCGACCGAGCACGCGGCACCGGTCTCGGCACGTAGCCCGACCGCTTTGATGTCGCTCGGTACACGCGCGGGTGATGTTCTCCGCATCGAAGCCGACGGCGCTGGCGCTGACACCGCCGTCGATCGCCTTGTTGCGCTGGTACACGATGGCTTCGGCGAACTCGCGGGCTTCGACCGGCCGAGCCCGGAAGAGCCCGGCTTAGAGACGCTGCGCGAGCAGCCAATGGGAGTTAGCCCTGGACGGGTGGTCGGCCCGGCGCTGGGGATGCGCGACCCGATCACTGAGCCTGACCCGGCGATCCAGATCTCAGAGGCCAAACGGCCGGCCGCCATCAAACGGCTCGCCAATGTCGCCGCCGATGTAGCCGAACAGCTGCGGAGTCGGAGTACTGCAGCCGGGACCGTGGGCCAGTTGCTCGAGGCGACAGCCGCAATGGCCACCGATCCTGATGTCATCGACGACGCCAGCACGCGCATTCAGGAGCGCGGCCTCACCCCAGAGCGCGCCATCTGGGAGGCCATCGGGTCGGTCGCCGACACCATCCGAGGCGTCGGATTACGGCAGGCAGAACGAGTATCCGATCTCTACGACATCCGCAACCGCATGGTCTCCTCACTCACCGGTCGGCCAGTCCCAGGCGCCCCCGACCCCGGACGTCCCTTTGTGCTGCTCGCAGTTGATCTTGCGCCCGCAGACGCCGCCGGACTAGATGCGACACGCTGCCTGGCGATCGTCACGGAGCAGGGTGGGCCTACCTCGCATACCGCGATCATCGCCCGGTCGCTCGGTATTCCGGCGGTCGTCGCAGCACGCGGCGCGACGGCAATCCCCGATGGCACCTTGCTGCTGGTGGACGGCGGCACCGGCGAAGTGATCAAGGAACCGACAGCTGATCAACAAGCGTCAGCCACTACGGTCAGCCGGCCGCCGCGCGAGAAGCTGACAAATCCCGGGAGCACCGCCGACGGCCACCGCATCGCACTGCTTGCGAACATCGGATCCACTCAGGACGTCACGGTAGCCCTTACGTGTGGCGCCGAGGGAGTGGGTTTGTACCGGACTGAGCTCTGCTTTCTGGGCAGAGCTGAGGCACCAGCGGTTACTGAGCAGATCGACGTTTATCGTGCGGTGTTCTCAAAGCTCGGCAGGCGCCGAGTCGTGGTGCGCACGCTGGACGCCGGCTCCGACAAGCCGATGCCGTTCCTGTCCTACGTTACCGAGCCCAACCCGGCCTTGGGCATACGCGGATTCCGCACGGCCGCATCCCATCCGGAAATGCTTCATGATCAACTAAGGGCGATCAAGGAGGCAGCCGCGACAGAGTCAGCGGAGGTCTGGGTCATGACACCCATGATCACCACTGTCGATGAAGCGCGCACGTTTGCCAAAGCGGCTCGCGCTCTCGGTTTGCGGATCATCGGTGTCATGATCGAAACCCCTGCTGCTGCCCTTCAAGCTGAGCTGATCTTGGCTCAGGTCGACTTCGTCAGCATTGGTACCAACGACCTCGCCCAGTACGCGCTTGCCGCAGATCGACAGTCGACGAGTCTTGCCGCATTGAATGATCCGTGGCAGCCAGCATTGCTGCGGCTGATAGAGATTGTCACCACAGCGGCAAGCCGGAGCGGTAAGCCAGTGGGAGTCTGCGGTGAGGCCGCCGCCGATCCGCTGCTCGCGCTCGTCCTCGCAGGTCTAGGTGTTTCGAGCCTCTCGATGGCCCCCGGAGCGCTTGTCGATGTTGGCCACAGCCTGGCTGCAGTGACTCTCGAGGTCTGCCGACAGGCGGCCCGTGCAGCTTGCGACTCAGACTCGAACGATTCCGCGCGCGAGGCGGTTCGCGGCATCGTGAATCGTTGGCCCGCGGGTGTCGAGAATTCTCTCGTCGGGGGTAGGGCCTGCAGCGCTGGCCAGCGAG
>JAICEV010000549.1 GCA_025923975.1 Propionibacteriaceae bacterium | reverse complement strand
GTTCATCGCAAGCAGAACTAGGGTCCTTCGGCTCTTTCTCGGATGGCTCACGCCCTCGCAGCGAGGGTAGGAGCAAGCGCTGATCTGCGAATGTGCGACCGTGAACACCTGACATTCTCGGAGGAACGATGCCTGCTGACCCGGTCGACCTCGGACCATTGGTCGATCACCACTGCCACGGTCTGATAATCGATGATCTTGATCGGCCCTCCTTCGAAGCTCTGATGAACGAGGCCGTCGCTCCGTCCCCGCTGGGAACCACGTTCTTCGATTCGATGCTTGGCCTGGCGGTCCGCAGATGGTGCGCACCGGTCCTCGGGCTGGAGGCACACGCATCATCGGAGGACTACCTAGAGCGCCGTCAGGGACTCGGTGCGGAGGCGAGCCGGTCACTGGTGGCGGCGGCCGGCATCAAGACCTTTCTGGTTGATGTCGGCATCGGCGCTGACAGGTTGTGTTCGGCCGCCGAGCTGGCCGCGATGAGTGGCGGCACGGCGTACGAGGTGGTTCGGCTGGAGGCACTGGCAGAGGAGCTGCTCAACAAGGAGACCCTCGTAGCCAGCTTCGCCGAGGCGATTGAGGAAGCGCTGCATGATTCCAGCGCCGTAGCCGCAAAGAGCATTGCTGCATACCGGATCGGCCTCGATCTACCGCCGGACCCACCAAGTGACGACGACATCGCTGCTGCATTCACCAACCTGCGGCCGGCAGCGGATGGTCACTACCGACTCGCCCATCCAGTGATCAACTCTTGGCTTGCCTGGACTGCGATCAAGATCGGGATGCCGCTGCAGATACACGTCGGCTACGGTGATGCCGATATCGACCTGTTACGCGCAGACCCGCTCCGACTCACCCCGTTTCTGCGGGCGACCGAGAAGCTCGGAGTGCCGGTACTGCTGCTGCACAACTACCCGTTTCATCGCCACGCCGCGTACCTCGCCCAGGTCTTCAGTCACGTTTTCATGGATATCGGACTGGCGGTGCACAACACCGGCGCCCTCAGCCAGGCGTTGATCCGTGAAACCCTGGAGCTCGTGCCGTTCGGCAAGCTGCTGTTTTCTTCCGATGCGTACGGGCTGGCCGAGTTCTACTACCTCGGCGCCGAGCTGTTTCGACGTGGGCTGTCGACAGTCCTCGACGAGTTGATCAAGGGCGACGAGATGACGAGCCAAGACGCTGATCAGGTCGCCGCCCTCATCGCGCGGGATAATGCTCGTCGCGCGTACCGCCTCTGGAACCACCAACAAGTACCACCACGGCGAACAACACGTACAAGAAGGAGCACGATGACCATTTCAGACATCGGACCCGAGCCTCAGTCCTTCAATCTCGAAAAGGAAACGGTGCAGAACTCCAACTACCGCACCGTCGCCTGGAGCGGCAAGTATTTGCAGCTGACGTTTATGTCGATCCCAGAAGGCGGAGACATCGGTCTCGAGGCACATCCCGAGACCGATCAGTTCCTCCGGCTGGACGCCGGCCGCGGTCGCGTTCAGATGGGACCTGCGCGGGACAAGCTCGACTTCGACCAGGAGGTCTCAGACGGATGGTGCGTCCTGGTGCCGGCAGGTACCTGGCACAACATCACCAATATCGGTGATGAGCCGATGCAGGTGTATGCCGTCTATGCGCCGGCTCACCACAAGCCTGGCAAGGTACATGCCACCGCTGCGGACGCGGCCGCAGACACCGACGACGAACCCGCCAGCTGGTCCGTACAGCCGGTATCAGCAACCGACCTTGACGCCTGACGGCGTTTTTCACCCGGACGGGGTGTTGCCGCGTCGCACGGGGGAAAAGCATGATGTAAAGCAGTCGATCGCGGGTCCGCATCGCATTCGAAGAGGAGGACCATAATGAGCAACTCCACTTCTCGGCCAAGGTTCGAAGTCAATCGCAGCTTGATGAGCTCCGGAGTGGTATTGGCCTGTGTTGGTTTTTTCTTGTGGTTGATCGGGGCAGCACTGTCCGCGACCGCACTCGGTCAAGCGGCGATGAAGTGGATCGACCAATTGGAGGAGTCTCCGAGCGAGATGGCCCGCAGGCGAGCCCACCAGGTCAAGGAAGCCGTTTCGGCCGGCTCGAAGGCCTGGCGGGAGCAGTCCCACTAATCGCACCTGGGGCCTGTTATGGCCCTGAGCTTGTC
>JAICEV010000548.1 GCA_025923975.1 Propionibacteriaceae bacterium | reverse complement strand
GACGAACAGGTGATCGCCACCAAGGTGCATGGCGAAATGCGCAAGGGGCCGAACGGCCGCGGCCTCAGCCGCAAGGCGATCCTGAGTGAGATCGATGGCTCGCTACGCCGGCTCGGCACCGACTATGTCGATCTCTACCAGATCCATCGCTGGGATTACCAGACTCCGATCGAGGAGACGATGGAAGCGTTACATGACGTGGTGAAGGCGGGAAAGGCCCGATATACCGGTGCCTCCGCCATGTTTGCGTGGCAGTTCCAGAAGGCGCTGCACGTCGCTGAGAAGTATGGGTGGACACGCTTTGTCTCGATGCAGGATCACCTGAACTTGATCTATCGCGAAGAGGAGCGGGAGATGCTGCCGCTCTGCCGCGAGGAGAAGATCGGGGTGATCCCGTATAGTCCGCTCGCCTCCGGGCGATTGACGCGAGACTGGTCGTCGGAAAGCACGCTTCGGTCCGAAACCGATCAAATCGCGAAAGCCAAGTACGACGCGACCGCGGAAACCGATCGACAGATCGTGGAGCGGGTCGCGGAAGTCGCGGACAAGCTAGAGGTTCCGCGCGTTCATATTGCGCTTGCCTGGCTGTTACAGAAGAAGCCGGTGACGGCGCCCATCATCGGGGCAACGAAGATCACACATCTGGAAAATGCCGTCGGCGCCCTGTCCGTCACCCTGGCCGAGGACGAGGTCAGATACCTGGAAGAGCCGTATGCGCCGCATACCATCGTCGGTCATCAGTGAATACGTGGCAGATGTCGTTCGTTCACCCAATTGCTGTGCACAACTCCGCACTCTGTGAACCCATGTCTGCCGCGGCTAGGACGGGCAGCGGAGCCGAAAGAGCTGACCGCTGTCGCGGGTGACCCGCAGGCCCGATTTCCGCACCTGCTTCGCATAGGTCGAGCCGAAGACGTAGGTCTTGAGGTTCGGGGGAACACCAGGGCCGGCCGCCTTCTCCTGGTTTTGCCAGATCCATAGTCCAGACGAATTGGCGCAGTACTGCAGGATCTGACCGACCCGGTCGCTCCGGTCGCGCGGGTTAACGCCCATGGCTGCCCACACGTTGCGGCTGGTTCCCACCTCGCCGGGCAGGAGGCGATACCAGAACTGGTGCCGCTTTCCGTTGTCGGAGGTGAAAATGATCGAGTTGTCCGGCACGGCGCGGAGTGCGGCGTCGACATCCTGCTGCGGATCAACGGAACTGCGATCGGCCTCGGCATAGCCACTCGCCAGGGCGACGACCGGCAGGGTGATCGCCATCAACATGGGCGCCCACCGCGCCCGGCTCGACAGACCACCTACGCAGCGATCGATCCCGACAACACCCCATAGGCCGAGCAGGAACCACAGGGGCAACAGCATCGTCTCCCAATCTCCGATGGCGTAACCCACGGCGAACACGGCGGTACACATCAGCCAGAGCCCGGTAACTGCCGCGACCAGCGGACGCTGCAGGATCAGCATGAGCAGGCCAATGGCGCATACCGCGAGGGCGAGGCCCAATTGCCGGATTCCGTCGCTCCATAGCTGCGGCAGACGCTCGGAGATGATCTGGCGCAGCGGCACCCCGAACATCTGGCCTGAATACCGGGCGCCGCTGATCACCTCCCAGAAGGAGGTGAGGTCCGTGACACGGGTGTCCAGTAAGGTCGCGCCGGCGGCGGTACGCCAGACGAGGTAGGCGTAGGGCAGCAGGGCCAAACCCGCGCCGAGAGGAAGGAGCAGGGCCAGCTCGCGGGGGCGAAACAGCCAGGCCGGACGACGGATGGCGAGATAGAGCAGCAGCCCTGGAATCAGCAAGACCTGCGACGTGGCATGCGCAAACGAGAGAGCGAAGATGAGCAGTCCAGCGCGTAGCCACACCGGTCGCAACGTGTTGTCGTACGCGAGCAGGCAGGCCAGCACGAGGGCCACGAAGAGGATGCTGAGGGTGTAAACCTCGGCGATGAGGGCGAAATGCCACAGCTGCGGAATCAGGCCCAGCGCGGTTGCTCCACCAGCTGCGACGACGGGACGTACGCCAAGCTTAATGAAGATCGCCACCGCGACAAGGCAGGCCAAGATGGCGAAGACCGCCGACAGCAGGTTCGCCCGGAACGCCACCGACCCCCAAGGCACGATGCGAACGAAGGCGGCATTGAGCATCGTGTACAGCGGGTAGCCCGGAGGATGG
>JAICEV010000547.1 GCA_025923975.1 Propionibacteriaceae bacterium | reverse complement strand
GCGCGATCCGCAGCGAGCGGAGCGAGCAATTGAACACCGGATCGCGCGCCGCCGTGCTGAGGAGGAGCGAGCGGACACGCTTTTCGTCTGCGAGCGATGACGAAGTAGGCGGGTTCCGAGCGCGATCCGCAGCGAGCGGAGCGAGCAATTGAACACCGAGGGTCTGATCGGTTCCTACGGCGAACGGCTTGCGGCCCTGACGGCCGAACGTGGCCCGCTCTGCGTGGGCGTGGATCCGCACCCGAGCCTGCTGGCCTCGTGGGGCCTGGATCCCGACGCGCGGGGCCTGGAACGCTGCGCTCGCGGCATGATCGAAGCGCTGGGCGGGATTGTGCCGGTCTTCAAACCCCAGTCGGCATTCTTCGAGGCGTACGGTGCCGCCGGCATTGCCGTCCTGGAGCGCACGCTGGCCGACATCAAGGCTGCCGGAGCAATCTCGCTGCTGGATGTGAAACGCGGTGACATCGGCTCGACCATGGACGCGTACGCCGCGGCCTATCTCAGTGATGGTTCAGCGCTGGCTGCCGACGCGATCACGCTTAGCCCCTATCTCGGCTTCGGCTCCCTGGACGGCACCATCGAGCTTGCCGATCGAGGCGGGCGCGGAGTCTACGTCCTCGCCCTGACTAGCAATCCCGAAGGCACCCAGGTGCAGCACGCTCGAGCCGCCGACGGGCGAACTGTGGGCCAGATCATCATCGATGAGGCTGGCATCCGCAACGCCGCACGTCGCAAGGCCGGAGCCAGCCTCGGGCCGGTCGGAGTCGTCATTGGCGCGACCATCGGACACACGGGGATCGACTTCACTGCCCTGGGCGGGTCGATCCTTGCTCCCGGCATTGGAGCACAAGGCGGCACCGCCGCTGATCTCGGTGAAGTCTTCGCCGAAGCGACCCGATTCGTGCTCCCATCGACCAGTCGCGAGGTGATGTCGGCAGGACCGACACCGGGTGCCCTACAGGCGGTTGCGACACGTGTGCTGGGTCAGATGAAAGCAGCTATCGGCTTGAGGTAAGTTCTCAAATCTCCGACTGATTCGCCGGGTTTCGGCGGATCTGAACACTGCACTTGCGAGCGTCGGTCGCGCGAGCAGTGCCCAATAAAATTGCCTGGCCGCCAGATGAGGACGCGAGCGTGACGATTCCCCCCTTGAGCGACGAGCAGCGCCAGCAAGCACGGCATGCCGCGACCGAGGCTCGACGGCGTCGGGCCGAGATGAAGCGGGCTCTCCGCTCAGGCGAGTCCACCTTGGCTCAGGTGCTCGACCGTGCCGAGTCTGACGACGTCATCGCCCATGCCAAAGTCATCGATGTCTTGAAGGCATTGCCTCGGGTGGGCGCGGTTCGTGCCAGCAAGGTCATGGAACGGCTCGACATCGCCTCCAACCGCCGGTTACGAGGCTTGGGCAAGCATCAGACTGCGGCCTTGATCGCCGAGTTCTCCGACCGGTCCACACCGCCCAGAAACTCGTGACGGCACCGCGTCTCACCGTGGTCTCGGGTCCGACCGCGGTGGGCAAGGGAACCGTGGTCACGCGCCTCTCCCAGGAACATCCAGAGATCTTCGTCTCGGTGTCGGTCACTACCAGGCCGCCGCGGCCCGGTGAGATCGAGGGTGTGCATTACCACTTCGTGTCTGCTGATGAGTTTGATGCCCTCATCGCCGGTGGGGCGCTACTGGAGTGGGCGACTGTGCACGGTCTGCACCGCTACGGCACGCCACGTACTCCCGTCATGCAGGCGATCGCCGATGGACGCCCCGCCTTGTTGGAGATCGACCTGCAGGGTGCACGGCAGGTCCGAGACAACTGGCCCGACGCGCAGTTCGTCTTCCTGGCGCCTCCCTCATGGGAAGAGTTGGTAAGCCGGCTGGTCGGGCGCGGCACCGAATCGGCTGCGCAGCGGGAGCGCCGACTGGAAACCGCGCGGGCTGAGATGGCGGCTCAGGCCGAGTTCGACTTCGTGGTCGTGAATGGCGAAATAGGTCAAGCGGTAAAGGACTTGGTAGCCTTGGTGTGTCTATAGCCGGACGGGCGTTTTGGTGTGTGCTGATTCAGGTTTATCTTTACTTGGCGCAACCTGTGCAGTGGCTGGCTAATTCACCTCAACCGAAGGTTCATACGTGTCTGGAAAGCATCTGCTTGCTGAGGGGATCACCAATCCACCGATCGACGAGCTTC
>JAICEV010000546.1 GCA_025923975.1 Propionibacteriaceae bacterium | reverse complement strand
TGATCGGGACATTCACGAAGATCAGATAGACGCTGACTCAAAGGGCGCCGACAACCAGCTACGAGCTCCACTTCTGCCCGGTGAGCTGCTCAAAGATCTCCACATAGCGAGCCCGCGTTTCAGCGACTACATCCTGCGGAACCGGCGGTCCTGGGTACGTGCGATCCCAACTCAGCGACGATGACCAGTCCCTCAGATACTGCTTGTCGTACGACCATTGCGGCCTACCCGGTGCATAATCGGACACCTTCCAGAAACGCGACGAGTCAGGTGTCAAGACCTCATCGGCCAAGATCAACATTCCGGAGGCGTCCCGTCCGAACTCGAACTTGGTATCCGCGATGATCACGCCGCGCTCCCGCGCGATCTCCGCGCCGCGTGAGTAGACCGCGAGCGTCAGTCGTTCAAGATCATTTGCAGTTGCGTCGCCAACAGCATGACGTACGTCATCCATCGTGATGAATTCGTCATGCCCGACTTCGGCCTTGGTAGTCGGCGTAAAGATCGGTTTGGGAAGCCGATCCGCCTCAACGAGACCCGGTGGAAGCTGGACACCTGAGACGGAGCCCCGCCCGCGATAACTCTCCAGACCGAGCCCAGTCAGGTATCCGCGGGCAATGCATTCCACCGGCACCATGTCGAGCCGGCGGCAGCGGATTGCCCGGCCCTTCCACTCCGGTGGGACATCCTCGTTCAGGACGTGATTCGGCACTAGATCGGCAACCTGGCCGAACCACCACAACGACAACTGCGTCAGAATGGCGCCCTTATCAGGGATTGGTGTCGGCAACACCACGTCGTAGACCGACACCCGATCCGAGGCGACCAGTATCAGGTCATCCCCGTCGGCGTACACGTCGCGGACCTTGCCTTGTCGAATCAGCTCCACAGGCAGCGTTCTAGCACACCGCTACGTTGCCCGTTCTGGCGTAGCTCGTACCCGAGCTGATGGCGCTAGTTGGCAAGCAACCTAAAGGGACCCGAACGTCCCGACTCTGAATGAGTCCGGGACGTTCGGATCCCCTATGCGTTGTGCTCAGTTACCGACGGGTGTCCCTGTCGTCAAACTTTGAGGATTCGCTTGCCGAACGGAGGGCGTCGGCAACGTCATCGCCGCTGTCTTTGACATTCTCGCCAGCCTGCTTGACGTCCGCCTTGGCTTCCTGCATGCGCCCTTCAGCCTCGAGATCCGGGTTGTCCGTCTTATCACCCACGGTCGCTTTGGCCTTGCCGGTGAGCTCTTCGGCTTTGTCTTTTGCCTTGTCCGCGAAACCCATAAGAACCTCCCTGTTCTGTTCGCGTCATCTCGCCCCGCGTGCCTCTCAGCGGAGCTGTCAATATTTCTTTACCCAATCTCTGAGAAGGTCAACACCTCAGCGCGCAGACAGTGACATTTCCGAGCTGATCACCAACACAGGGACTAGCTGGATGGTGTTGTTGGCGAACCCACCGCGGCTCCATCGCTGCCCCAGCGGCTGAGTCCGCCCACTGGCATCCGTTGCGCGGCAGGACAGCACGTAGCTACCGAGCTTTGATTGCCACGTCCAGGTCCAGCGTGCCCACCCATGAGGGGCCTGCGCTGGCTCAAGATCCGCCGCTTCCCAGCTGTCTCCGCCATCGACACTGACCTCGACCTGGCTGACCGGCGCCCAGCCCGACCAGGCCCGACCCTCAATCCCCACCGGACCAGACAGCACCACACGTCTGCGTGACATGAAGTCTGGGAACCCAGGTGGCACGAGTAGGGCTCGCGGCTCCATCCGGGTCAGCGGAATGCCAGGCTCATCAGGGCTGTCCCGCAGTCGGTACGCCCGCATCTGGAACCCATTGAACGGTTCGGCAACAACGGTGATCCTGCGCAGCCACTTCACATGCGCCATGCCGTACCAGCCGGGAACGATTAGCCGCAGCGGAGCTCCGTGCTGCGGTGGCAGCGGCGCGCCATTCATCTCGTACGCCAGCAAGACGTCCTCACGCATCGCTTCCGAGACCGGCAGCGACCGTTGATAGTCCTGTTCGTGGCCTCGTTCGATGCCGTGATCCGCGCCGGTGAAGATCACATCGACGGCATCTTTCGAAATGCCCGCGTCCTGCAACAGGCTTGAGAGGGGCGTACCGCCCCACCGAGCGGTGCCCACGGCCTCTGTCAGCCACGGCTGACTGACTGGGCGCGGCAGCAACTGCGC
>JAICEV010000545.1 GCA_025923975.1 Propionibacteriaceae bacterium | reverse complement strand
GATGTGGAAAGCCACACCGAGAGTACGGGTATTGCCGAGCAATGGAACGAAGCCTTTGGCGAAGTCATCGCTGTGGGTCAGGGTCCACAACGATGTGCCATCGCCGTGCACCACGACGTCCTTGCCCCGCCGCATCCGCTCCACCAGCGTCCAGCCGCCGTAATAGGGCACCGAGGTGCGGTCGTAGGTGTGGGACGGCCTGACGATCGTCGTTGGAAAGCCCTCCTCGCGGTAGGCCCGTACCAGCCGATCCTCACAAGCGATCTTGTTCCGGGAGTACTGCCAGAACGGGTTGCTCAGTGGGGTGGACTCGGTCACCGGCACCCGAGCCGGCGGAGCCTGGTACGCCGAAGCGGAGCTGATGAAAACGTACTGCCCGATCCGGCCACGGAATCGCTCGATGTCGGGTTCGACATGCTCGGGCGTGAAGGCCACCCAGTTCACCACCACGTCGAACTGCTGGCCGCCGACCGCCTCTTGCACTGAGGCGGGATCGCGGATGTCACCGTGCAGGATGGTCACGTCGTCGGGCAGCGGCCGGAGTTGAGTGGCGCCGCGATTCAGCGCGTACACGTCGATTCCGCGCTGTACTGCGAGTCGGCAGCACGCGGAGCTGATGATCCCGCTGCCGCCCATGAAGAGGACCCGGAGCGCACTCACCGTGAGGTCCGACCAAACCTGCGCGACGATCCGAGTCGTGCCAGTGAGAGGCCATCGATCGCCGTCACCTCCGCGGCCGTCAGCTCGATTCGTGTCCCGGCGGCGTTGGCAACAATGCGTTCACGGTGTGACGACTTGGGAATCACCACGAAACCGTGCGCTATGTGCCAGGCGACGATCACTTGCGCCGTTGTTGCGTCGTGCTCGGAGGCGATGGACGCCAGAGTCGGGTCACCCAGGTTGCTTACCTTGAACGGGCTGTATCCCTCCAGCACAACCCCCCGTTGCTGCAACCCCGCGACTACATTCGCGTCGTAGATCGAGGGCCCCCAACGGATCTGGTTGACCTCAGGTGTTGCACCTGTTGCTTCGGTCAGTTCGTCGATCTGAGTCAGTGAGTAATTGCTGACACCAACGGCCTTGGCCAGACCATCCTGACGAGCCTTGACCAGCTGCTCCCAGACTCGCGGCGCCGCCCGACCGTTGGGCGGCCAGTGCACCAGCCAGAGATCGACGTAATCCACGCCCAAATTGGACAGGCTTTCCTCGAGCGTCCGACGCTCTCGACCCGCGTGACTAGGCGGCAGCTTGGTCGTCACGAACACCGAGTCCCTCGCAACTGTGGACGCGGCCAAGGCTTTCCCGATGCCAGACTCGTTGTGGTACGCCGTCGCAGTGTCGATATGCCGGTAGCCCGCTTGCAGTGCGTGGGCGGTCGCCTGCGATGCCTCACGATTGCTGATCTGCCAGGTACCGAATCCGAGCAGTGGCATCCGGCCGGCGGACAGGGTCGCGGCCGGCTCCGCGTAGTCGGTTGAGGTCATGACCGCACGCTAACCGCACAGCGAGAAGCCCCGGCCATAGCCGACGCTTCTTGCTTCAGACTTCGACGAGTAGGTCAGATAGGCCGAACCTTTCGGCCTGCTGACCCCTCGGGCCCTGGGTGGTCTCGAACTCAACGCGCTGACCCTCGTCGAGCGACTTGTCGCCGGTCGACTCCATCGCACTGAAGTGGACGAACACATTCGAGCCGCCACCATCGACTGCGATGAAGCCGTAGCCCTTCTCGCCGTTGAACCATTTGACGGTTCCTTGCGCCATGAAACTTCTCCTAGCATTTCGAGGTCGCACCTCGCGACTCTCGGACGCTGTCGGACGCCAGACTGGCTCGCGCCCACGCAAAGTCCCCGGGGCGTAGCACAGTGTCAGCGTCGTGATCATTCCCACCTGGGGCCGCCGTCCGACGGTGTGGCTGTCGGGAATACGTTGACCATCGACTGGGGCGCCTCGCCGGGCTGCCCTCGCCATACACGTCGACTGGCTCACACGCACCAATGGGTATTGACATCACTGGCCGACCCCCATTCACATCAGCCGACTCGAGGAGCGCAACCGATCGGACCCACTGCACGCCCTCGGGGTCGAGCCCGTTGACCGGCTCGTCGAGGATGAGCGTCCTGGGGTCGCCTAGGAGGGCGGCGGCGATGCCCAGGCGCTGGCCCATGCCGAGGGAGAACCCTCCGACG
>JAICEV010000544.1 GCA_025923975.1 Propionibacteriaceae bacterium | reverse complement strand
CACGCTTCCATACTCGAGAGCACCTCGCCCGAGCGACGCTGGAAGCAATCTGCTACCAGAGTCGCGATGTGGTGGAGGCAATGGAAAAGGATGCCGGTGTGCAACTCGACGAACTCAAAGTTGACGGAGGCGTCACCGCCAACGCCCTCTGCATGCAGATCCAGGCCGATACCCTCGGCGTCGAGGTGAGCAAGCCGGTAGTAGCGGAGACAACGGCACTCGGTGCTGCGTACGCGGCCGGTTTGGCCACAGGCTTCTGGGCATCACCAGAGGAGCTCCGGGAAAACTGGCTGGAGGATCAGCGCTGGGTGCCGCAGATCAGCGAAGAGGAGCGGGCGGCGGGTTACGCCGGGTGGCAGAAGGCCGTGCAGCGAACCCTGGACTGGGTACACATCTAGTGACGTAGCCGCAGCAACGACAGCAGGAGGGTGAATATGGCAACGGTGGCTCAGCCCAGGACCAAGGAATCAGTGGCCCCAGATCCAGCCCGCAATCTCGCGCTCGAGTTGGTCCGTGCCACCGAGGCGGCCGCGATCAACTGCTCGCGTTACATGGGCTTCGGCGACAAGAACCAGGTAGATGGCGCAGCGGTTGACGCGATGCGGCCGGTGCTCGGTTCGGTGCGCATGAACGGCATCGTGGTGATCGGTGAGGGCGAGAAGGATGAAGCCCCCATGCTTTTCAACGGTGAGCGGGTGGGTGACGGCTCGGGACCTGAATGGGACATTGCTGTGGACCCGGTCGACGGCACTACCCTGACCGCCAAGAGCCTGCCCGACGCGGTCAGCATCATCGGTGTTTCGGCCCGTGGCACGATGTTCTCCCCAGGCCCGGCCGTCTACATGCAGAAGCTGGTGGTTCCCGCGGAAGCTGCCGCCGCTGTCGATCTTGATGCGCCGATCGCGGACAACCTCGCCAAGATCGCTGAGGCGACCGACCGTGCCGTCTCCGAACTGACAGTCTGCATCCTCGACCGGCCGCGACACGCTGAGCTTGTTACGGCCATCCGCTCCGCTGGCGCTCGAATCAGATTTCTGCTTGACGGCGACGTGGCTGGTGCGATCATGGCCGCCAGCCCGTTGACAGCAGGAGTAGACCTGCTGGTTGGCGTGGGAGGCACCCCCGAGGGCGTGCTGGCGGCATGTGCGCTTCGCTGCCTCGGTGGTGAGATGTTCGGACGGCTGATCGCCCGGGACGAGGATGAGCGGGCCGCAATCCTCGACGCCGGCTTCGACCTGGATCGCGTCCTCACCACCACTGACTTGGTTTCCGGTGACAACGTGTTCTTCGCCGCCACAGGCGTCACCGACGGAGCATTGTTGCGGGGGGTGCGGTTCGAAAGCCACCGCATTGTCACCCAGTCACTGTCGATGCGGTCTCGCTCGGGAACGATCCGGCTCATCGAAGGTCGACATGACCCGGAGCGCTCCTTTCTGGTCAACCCGTGACGCCGTTGATGCTCTCCACCACCTCCCCACTGGGTCCGGCAGCCCGAGCTAGCGCTCTGGACCGGCTGGCGAGCGACGATCTTGACGTTCTGGTCATTGGTGCCGGCGTCACGGGCTACGGCTGTGCGCTCGATGCCGTCATCCGCGGCCTGCGGGTCGGGCTGGTGGAGGCTCGCGATTTCGCGGCCGGTACCTCGAGCCGGTCCAGCAAGTTGTTTCACGGCGGGCTCCGCTACCTGGAACACCTCAACTTTGCCTTGGTCTACGAGGCTCTCAAGGAGCGCTCGCTGGCTCTCAACAAGCTGGCTCCGCATCTGGCCACGCCGGTGCCGTTCCTGTAGCCGCTCATGCGCCCGGTGATCAACCGCGGCTACGGAGGCCTCGGCATCGGCGTGTACGACGTGCTCGGTGCCGGGCGGGGGGACCGCAGCACATGCGCCACTTAAGCCGTCGGCGCACGTTCGAGTCTTTTCCTTCCGCGAATCGCGAGACGGTGATCGGCTCGATCAGGTTTACGAGGGACAGGTCGACGACGCCAGACACACTCTGATGATCGGCCGCACGGCGGCACATTATGGCGCGGCAGTGGCCACCAGTACTCGGGTGATCGGTTTCCTGCGTGAGGCGAACCGCGTTGCCGGCGTCTCGGTTCATCTCGAGTCCGGCCGCGAATTGTTCGTCAACGGCGCCGAACCATTTCCGATGGCGAGCACCGTCAAGGTCCCGATTGCCGTCGAGCT
>JAICEV010000543.1 GCA_025923975.1 Propionibacteriaceae bacterium | reverse complement strand
GCCTCGACCAAGGTCGATGTGCATTCCACACGCCAGCCGCTAGGGGTATGCGGCATCATCTCGCCGTTCAACTTCCCCGCGATGGTACCCATGTGGTTCTATCCGATCGCGATCGCCGCAGGGAACACCGTGGTGCTAAAGCCGAGCGAGAAGGTGCCGACGGCCGCGCTCTGGATGGCCGACTTGTGGAAGGAAGCCGGACTTCCTGACGGTGTCTTCAACGTCCTGAATGGCGACAAGGTGGCTGTGGATGGGCTGCTAACACACCCCGATGTGGAGTCGATCTCCTTTGTTGGATCTACCCCGATCGCCAAGTACATCTACGAGACCGGGACAACCCACGGCAAGCGCGTGCAAGCGCTGGGCGGCGCCAAGAATCACGCGCTGGTACTGCCGGACGCCGATCTCGATCTTGCTGCGGACCAGGCGGTGAACGCCGGCTTCGGTTCGGCGGGCGAGCGGTGCATGGCTATATCTGTGTTGCTGGCGGTCGGCGACATCGGCGACGAGCTGGTAGCCAAGATCAAGGAACGCACCCTGACCCTGCGGACCGGTGATGGCACCAGAGGCTGTGACATGGGCCCGATTGTCACAGCACAGGCCCAGCAGCGAATATCTGGTTACATCGACGCTGGCGAAGCGGCTGGTGCAACATTGGTGGTGGACGGGCGCAACCCAGAAGTCAACGCCGATGGCAACGGATTCTTCGTCGGACCGACGCTCTTCGATCATGTGACAACCGACATGAGCATCTACCAAGATGAGATCTTCGGGCCAGTGCTGTCGGTGGTTCGCGTCGATAGCTACGAAGAAGGCGTGAAGCTGATCAACGACAACCCGTACGGCAACGGCACGGCGATCTTCACCAACGACGGTGGCGCCGCTCGGCAGTTCCAGAACGAGGTCAAGGTCGGCATGATCGGCATCAACGTGCCTGTTCCGGTGCCCATGGCCTATTACTCGTTCGGCGGCTGGAAGAACTCGCTGTTCGGCGACACTCACGCCCACGGCGTTGAGGGCTTCCACTTCTTCACGCGCGGCAAGGTGATCACCACACGCTGGCTGGATCCCAGCCACGGTGGTCTGAACTTGGGCTTCCCGCAGAACGCCTAAGGCGGACGTTTCCCACCAGAAGTGACTAAAGAGCAGCTGGGAAGATCTCAGGGGCGTACGTTTCCCACCAAAAGTGCGTAAATGAGCGGCACCCTTCGACAGGCTCAGGGCGCATGCACTCGCTCACTTTCGGCGATTCGGGCTACCTGATCGGCGTCGGCACCGACCACGACGACGGCTGATCCGCCGGTCACCAGCGCGGTCGCGACACCATCCCGGCAGGTGGTCCACGGCTCGCGGGCCCGGACCAGCCGACGCGCCGGCGGTCCGTCGACCTTGACCAGATCCGCCTGAGTCAGGGTACGCTCAGCGTCCACCCAGGCGGTGGCTTCGCCGTCCGGTGGCGGACCAAAGAACCGATCCCCATGCCTGCGGACTTCGACCGCATAGTCGCGGATACCGTCTGGCAACGGCTCACCGAATCCGAATCCCATCGGGTCAAGCGCGCAGGCGAAGACGTCACGAGCTGCATGTCCCTCCCAATTGCGCCCTGTCACTACTGCTACCGGCACGGTCGGATTGGTGAGGTCGATAACGAGGCCAACCTGCCAACAAGCGAGCTCCCATACCGCGGTAAGCCAGTGGCCGGGTGCCTCGAGCGCGAGGGGCATGCTGATCACATCGCCCTCGTCGACGGCAACATCGTCAACAAGCAGATTGGAGGTCTTGTCCACCCAGTTGCTGAAGCTGGTCGCAGAAAGTTCGATGCGCGCACCTGAGTCGAGATCGTAGAAGGTGTACAGCGGCGCAGACCCGTTGGTCCTGACGCGCTGCCGCAGTAGCTCGGCGAGAAGTGCGCTCATGGCGCCAGCGTAAGAGAGTCCTTACCGGAAGGGTCCTTCAGTGCAGCCGTCGACGACAATCGTCGCGTTCGGATTCCGCCCGCAGGTGTGATACCAGGCTGGCCGAATCCGGCTACTCGGCACTCAGCTTGGAGAGCGTCGCCCGGCGGGCAGCCGCAGCGAATCATCGCTTCTGGGACGAGCGCCTTGCTCTCGACGGTGCCATCGTCGAGCAGGCGATCGAGCGTGGTGAGGTCCCTCCCGATACCCAGCCCCGGCAGGTGATCGATGCAAG
>JAICEV010000542.1 GCA_025923975.1 Propionibacteriaceae bacterium | reverse complement strand
TCTAATTACCAGAATGACTTCTGGTCAAGGGAAGTTGCGCAGTGATAGCTTGCCCTTTGTCGCGAATATGGGGACGGGGGAAAGGGAATCCTGTGGGCACTGAGGTGATCTCAGCGAAATAGTTCGGACGATTGGGATTTCTTGGACGCCGTCAGCGGCATTCCGGGCTTTTCGGGAGGAGTCGCCGAAGGCCGGAAACAGACGTGGAGCCCCCGGTAGAAGAGCTCTCACCACAAGAATCTCAGCCTCCGGAAGGCTCCACGTGATTGCTCATCGTGCCACGCTCGACGTCTCCCGCGCACTCGTTCACCACCTCGCCCGACTCCTGGGCGAAGAACGCCGACTGCGCTGCACCCCGAAAGACAGCCGGGCGTTGACCCCGTTCAGGCAAGCGGTCATGGTGCTGTGCTGGTTCCGAGGCGAGCGCGACGTCCCCAAGCTCGGCCGCGATCATCGCGTCTCCCGGGCCACCGCCTACCGCTACATCCACGAAGGAATCGACGTTCTCGCAGCTCAAGCACCAGATCTTCATGAAGCTCTCGACCGCGCACACGCCAACGGGCTGGCGTACGTGATCCTCGATGGCACCCTGATCCCCATCGACCGCTGCGCCGAGCAGACGCTCAGCGTCAAGGGCGAGCCCATCGACGCCTGGTACTCCGGCAAGGCCCACCAGCACGCCGGCAACCTCCAAGCGCTATCGGCGCCAGGCGGACTGCCCTTGTGGATCGCCGACGTTGAACCCGGCTCCGTCCACGACCTGACCGCCGCCCGTGCACAGGCTCTCGGCGCGCTGTACGCCGCAGCAGCCCGCGGCCTGCCCACCCTCGCCGACAGCGGCTACGACGGCGCCGGAATCGGCATCCACACGCCCATCAAGCAGCCCGAAGGAAACCAAATCCTCAGCCCGGACAACCGCACCTACAACCGCCTGTTACGAGCCCTGCGCTGCTTCGGCGAACGCGGCTTCGCCCTGCTCAAAGGCCGCTGGCGCACCCTCCAGCACATCACCCTCAGCCCCAGCAGAATCGGCGACATCGCCCGCGCAGCGCTTGTCCTCACCCATTTCGAGCACGACCACCTACCGGGAATTCACTGAGATCACGTCACTGATGCGAATGTGCAATGAACCCCGAAACAACTCGCCGGAGAAGCGGTTCGCGTGAAGGAAGTTTTCGAGGCGTACCGGTCCGGACCGCACGCCTGAGCCACCTCTTTAGACGGTGACTCATTTGGTGAGTCGGCGGTAGCAGATGAGGGCTGCGGCGATGGCGACGAAGGAAGCGAAGTGGTCGGCCCGACGTTCGTAGCGCCGGTGTAAGCGGCGGCAGCCGGCCAGCCAGGAGACGGTGCGCTCCACCACCCAGCGATGACGTCCCAGCCGCTGACTGGACTCGACTCCTCGGCGGGCGATGCGCGGGATGATGCCCCGGCCGCGCAGGAAGACCCGCAGATGAGGATAGTCGTAACCCTTGTCACCATGGAGCTTGCCGGGCCGGCGACGTCGCGGCCCGCGGCGTGAACGGATCGGCGGGATGCTGCGCACCAGCGGCTCCAAGCCCAGGCTGTCGTGGACGTTGGCGGCGCTGATCGCGACAGCGAGGGGCAGACCGGTCCGTTCGGTGATGAGGTGGATCTTCGACCCTTTCTTGCCGCGATCGACAGGATTCGGACCTGTCAGCTCCCCCCTTTGACGGCCCGCACGCTGACGGAGTCGATCGCGCACCGCGACCAGTCGAGCTCTCCTCGGGCGCCGAGTTCGTCCAGCATGATCCGGTACAGCTTGGCCCACACCCGCGCGGCGCTCCACTCGGTGAAGCGGCGGTGCACCGTCTGCCAGGAAGCGCCGAACACCGGCGGCAACTGCCGCCAGGCGCACCCGGTGGTGGCCACGTACACGATCGCCGCCAGGATCGCCCGATCATCGACCCGCCGCCGTCCGCCACCTTGCGGTCGCGTCGGCGCCGGCGGAACCACCCGCTGGAACAACCCCCACAACTCATCGGGCACAAGCCGTTGAAGGAACGCATCCATGATCGATCTAACGATCAATCCCCAAATGAGTCACGGCCTAAGGAACTGCGAGTCAGCCGGATGTCGGCCAACCGCTGGACCCGTGCCTGGACCCGTGCCTGGACCCGTGGCGGGGACACGGCGCTGGCCTCCAAGAGCCCGGCCTCGCTGTCGGTGCT
>JAICEV010000541.1 GCA_025923975.1 Propionibacteriaceae bacterium | reverse complement strand
TGGGGTTGGCAGCAATGACCGCGCTGTTGATGCCGGCATTGACCCCGACTAGCTGGCCATTGATCCTGCCTGAGTCGACCGTGCCCTCAATGAACTTGGACGTGTCGGCGCCGTTCTTCTCCAGATCCAGAAGAGCGCCGCGGTTGCCGTACTCGGCAATGTAGGCCATGTCCATCTGAATGATGTCGGGGGCTTGGCCGCCGGCTGTTTGGGTGGCCAGCTTGTCCCAGTAACTCCCGAACTCACCCGGCTGACCCGCGAGCTTTATGTTCGGGTTGGCGCTCTGGAACGCCGCGATCTCTGCCTCGGTGTTCTTGTTGCGCGTCGGGTTGCCCCACCAGGCTAGAGCCAAGGTGGTCGCGCCCCCTTGCTCGCCGCCACCCTGAGATCCGCCACTCGGAGCGCCCGGGGCGCAGGCGCCCAGCCCCATCGTGGTTGCGGCAGCAGCTAGCCCTCCGGCTCCAATCAGAAACTGCCTCCGATTAATGGCCATGGTTGTCCCTTTCGCGTTGCTGTGAAAGCGTTTTCTCGGAAACTTACGGGCAGACTAGGTCGTCTGCTCTGCGGTTGTCAATTTCCCAATAGATGATGAAACCAAACTGAGAGACCTAAGTTGGGTAGCCTCGCCGTCTCTAGAGTCAGGCATCACCACACTGCACGTTGCGCTGGTCCAGCTCTGACCGCTATATTTTGAGGCAATCACGGAAAACGTTTTCTGAAGGCCGACGCCCTGACGGTTTGGAGATGAGATGGCCCAGCGCACGGTTCGAGTGATCATGAACGGAGTAACCGGGCGGATGGGGTATCGCCAGCACCTGGTGCGATCCATCCTGCCCATCAGGGACGATGGCGGAGTCGTACTTCGCAGCGGGGATCGCGTAACGGTTGAGCCGATCCTGGTGGGCCGGAACGCAGAGAAGCTCGCCGCTCTCGCGGCGCAGCACAGCGTGTCTGATTTCACGACCAATCTGGACGAGGCACTGAGCGACGAGTCGGCATCGATCTACTTCGACGCCCAAGTCACCTCCGAGCGCAAGAAATCGATCCTGAAGGCAATTGGTGCCGGCAAGCACATCTACACCGAGAAGCCGATTGCCGAGTCGGTCTCGGAGGGTGTGGAACTGGCCACCGCTGCTCGCGAGGCGGATGTGATCAACGGCGTGGTCCACGACAAGCTTTACCTGCCCGGCCTGCTCAAGTTGAAGCGGCTGATCGACTCCGGGTTCTTCGGGCGCATTCTCTCGGTACGCGGAGAGTTCGGGTATTGGGTGTTCGAGGGTGATCTGCTGCCCGGGCAGCGGCCGAGCTGGAACTACCGAGCCGAGGACGGCGGGGGAATGGTGCTGGACATGTTCCCGCACTGGAACTACGTCTTGGAGAACCTCTTTGGAAATGTCTCGGCAGTGACAGCTAAGGCGGTCACCCACATCCCGGAACGCTGGGACGAGCAGGGCCGCAGGTATGACGCCACAGCGGACGATGCCGCGTACGCGATCTTCGAACTCGAAGGCGACGTCATTGCCCAGATCAACTCATCCTGGGCAGTTCGCGTCGATCGCGGGGAGCTGGTGGAGTTCCAGGTGGACGGGACCCACGGTTCGGCGGTTGCCGGGCTTTTCGGCTGCCGAATCCAACATCGGGTACAGACACCCATGCCAGTGTGGAACCCAGATCTGCCAACGACAGAGGACTTCCGCAGCCAGTGGGAGCAGATCCCAGACAATGCGGAATTCAGCAATGGGTTCCGTGCCCAGTGGGAGCAGTTCCTGTCCGACGTCGATGCCGGTCGCCCACACTCCTATAACCTCGCCGCCGGCGTACGCGGTTTGCAAGTGGTCGAGGCCGGCCTGACATCATCGGCTGAGGGTCGCCGGGTCGCTATCGAGGAGCTCGCCTCATGACGACAACGACCGCGACGGTTGCACTTCCAGAAGCCGGCGGTGGCTGGCGCGAGATCGAGCTTGTCGAGCCACGGGCCTGGCCGGAGCATTCGCAGCCTTTCCAGAGCCGGATCGCCTTTGCCGCGGCCCATGTGGTAGCTGACCCGCGTGGGGAGAACGTCCCCGGTGCGCCGGCTGCGATTGACTGGGAGGCCACCTTGGCGTTTCGACGTCACCTCTTCCGCTACGGTCTTGGGGTCGCCGAGGCCATGGACACCGCCCAGCGCAACATGGGTCTGGACTGGCCGGCTACTCAAGAGTTGATC
>JAICEV010000540.1 GCA_025923975.1 Propionibacteriaceae bacterium | reverse complement strand
GGCTGCGAACCGCGATCACTGATCACTACCACGCGCTCGGCGACAATGCAGCGGTGGCCGTTCGCTCATCGGCCACTGCAGAGGACTTGGCGTACGCCAGCTTTGCCGGACAACAAGACACCTACCTCAACGTGGTGGGTTCGGCGGCGCTGCTCGATGCGGTCCGCCGCTGTTGGGCCTCGCTGTGGACCGATCGAGCCGTCAGCTACCGCAATGCCAACGGGATTGACCATCGCAGCGTGGCCTTGGCGGTGGTGGTGCAGCGCATGATCAATGCGACTGCGGCGGGTGTGATGTTTACCGCGAACCCGGTCACCAGCAGCCGAAACGAAACGGTGATCGACGCCAGCCCAGGGCTAGGGGAAGCGGTGGTTTCTGGCGCGGTCAACCCGGACCACTTCGTCGTGAACTCCGTCGGCCACAGGATTGTGGCGCGCCGGCTCGGCGACAAGCGAGTGATGATCACTGGCCTGCCCGGCGGCGGCACCGAGCGTCGGGAGCTGGTCGACCAAAGCTCTGAAGCCTGTCTTGACGACGAACAGGTGCTGCAGCTTACTGATCTTGGTCAGCAGGTGCAGCGGCACTACGGGGCGCCGCAGGACACCGAATGGGCACTCGACGCCGCAGGCTGCTTCTGGTTGACCCAGGCGCGGCCGATCACCACGTTGTACCCGCTACCGCGGATGCACCAGCCAGGCTTGCGGGTGCTGATGTGTCTGAGCTTGGCTCAAGGCTTGACCAGACCGATCACTCCGATGGGTATTGCGGCCATTCGGTTGATTGGCACCTCGGTCACCACTGCAATCAAAATGCCACCTGCTCAGCCCCTGGCCGGCCCGCCCGCCATGCATGCGCCGGGTCAGCGGCTCTTTATGGACATCACCAGCGTGCTGCGCAATCGGATCGGGCGCAAGGCAGTGATCGCAGCCTTTGGAGTGATGGAAGCGCGGGCGTCGGCGGTCTTGAAAGTACTCGGGGAGCGGCCGGAATTTTCCATCATCGAGTCGTCGGACCACACAGTGCTCAGGCACATTGCCGGCGCCCTGATACGGAACAGAGTGCCGGTGCGCGTAGTGGCCGGGCTGGCCAATCCAGAACTGGCCTATCGCGGCATTGCTGCGACTGAGCGGCGGCTGCGCCGAACTCTCACTCTGCCTGCCAATGCGACGGCGACTCAGCGCCTGGACTTTGTCGAGCAGCGAGTCGGTAACCTGTTCCTGCTCATGCCGCGAACGGTCGCATACGCGGTGGGTGGTTTGTTGATGCTCGTGGCGTCTCGCCGACTGCTGCGAGACGTGGCGCAACCCGGCGAATTGCAGGAGGTGCTGCGGGGGTTGCCGCACAACGTCACCACAGAGATGGACTTCAAGCTCTGGGAGTTGACCGAGGAGCTTCGCAACGACGAGCCTTCTCGTACCGTCTTCACTGACATGGCGGTGCCCGAGCTCCTGCAGCGCTACCGGGACCGTGCTCTGCCACCCGTTGCGCAGCGCGGCCTTCAGGCGTTCCTGCGCCGCTACGGCCATCGCGCTGTCGCTGAGATCGACCTCGGCATGCCACGCTGGTCAGACGATCCGAGTCACCTGCTCGGAGTGATCAGCAACTATCTGCGCCTCGATACTGCCGATCTTGATCCGGTCTCGCAGTTCAAGGCTGGCCGGGCAAGAGCCGAGTCCATGATCACCAGCCTGACCACACGCCTCGCTGAGCGCAGCCGTGTCCGGGCGCGACTGGCAGGTTGGACGCTACGCCGAGTTCGTCAGCTCATTGGATTGCGTGAGTCACCGAAGTTCCTGCTGATCGTGGCGCTCGGAGTGATGCGTGAACAGCTCAAGGATGTCGGACGCGAGCTTGCTGCCGCGGGGAGGATCGATCAAGCTGACGATGTCTTCTTCCTCGACCTTCGCGACGCCCGCCGGGGCCTGGCCGGCGAAGACTTGCGGAGTCTGGTCGCGGCGCGGCGAGAGGCGTACCAGCAGGAGCTCAGGCGGCGGCACATTCCGCGCCTGCTGCTCTCTGACGGGACCGAGCCCGAAGCGGTCGCAGCTGAAAGCGCCGGAGCGGCTGGAACCGACGGCGCGCTAACCGGCAGCCCGGCGTCAACCGGCACAGTGACGGCTCGAGCTCGAGTCGTATTGGACCCGGTGGGGGCTTACCTCGAGCCTGGCGAGATCTTGGTCGCGCCCTCAACGGATCCCGGCTGGACCCCGCTGTTCCTCACAGCCG
>JAICEV010000539.1 GCA_025923975.1 Propionibacteriaceae bacterium | reverse complement strand
GTCCGACCTCAGTCGGCCGCAACCGCACCATGGGCGGCTCGTGCGCCACAAGTCAACGGTGACTATCGCGGCTACGCGGGCAAGATCGAGTCAGGCCGGGTACGCCCCGGTGACGAAGTGGTGGTTCTACCCCGCGGCTCCCATGCCATTGTCGAAGCGATCGACACCCCGGACGGTTCCCTTGATTTGGCGGTGGCTGGGCAATCAGTCGTGATCCGGCTGAATACCGATATCGACATCTCCCGAGGCGACATCCTCGCCGCCACCGACGCTCCACCAGCACCGATCCGCGATCTGACGGCAACTGTGTGCTGGCTGACTGAACGTGAGCTCACGTCGGGCGCTCGGGTACTCGTCCAGCACGGCACGTCGATCACCAAAGCCATCGTGAAGTCCATCGAGGGCACCCTCGACCTCGATTTCGAGGCTGGCGCGGTGCCCTGCTGGCGTCCAACACCGTCACTGACTCTCAACGACATCGGCCGGATCCGGCTTGCGCTGGCCTCGCCGTTGCCCATCGATTCCTACCGCGAGCACCGTGCCACCGGGGCATTCATCCTCGTTGACGATGCGGACGGCTGGACACTGGGGGCCGGGCTCGCCGGCTCCACTCCACTCACCGCTATGACCACGGCCACGCCACGGCCCAACTCGCACTATCCAGCACAACAAGGAAAGCCATTATGACCGCTCCTTCATTGGTCCTCCTCGGCCACGGCAGCCACGATCCCCAGGTGCCGCAGGTCAGTCACCAGATCCGAGAGGGTCTGCTGGCAATTCGACCGGAGCTTGACATTCATGTCGCGTTTCTCGACCACTGCGCACCCAGCGGCATTCAGGTCGTCAACAAGTTGGTCAGCCAGGGTGTCGCAGAGGTCGTATTCGTGCCGCTGCTGCTGTCGGAGGCATTCAATGTCCAAGCCGAGGTGCCGACGCTGCTGAATCAGGTGCAGACGAGCTTCCCCCAGCTCCGAGTCATCGCCTCTCGTCCAATCGGCCCTGAGGCGCAGCTGCTGTCGATCATCGACAGACGGCTGCGTGATGCACTGCGTGCGCGGCACGTGTCAGAACTCGATGGATTGGTCTTCGCAGCTGCTGGTAGCGGCGATATCAGGAGCAACGCCCTGGTCGCACGGCGAGCCAGGCAATGGGCGACGCACCACCGGCTGCCGTGCGTGACGTCCTTCGCGACCGGCTCCGGGCCGTCGACCGCCGAGGCTATCCGCACTCTGCGCGGTCAAGGCCGGCGGCACATTGCCGTAGGCAGCTGGTTCCTGGCGCCAGGATTGCTCTACACCCGGCAGGCCGAGCTCGCGCTCGATGCCGGCGCAGTCGCCGTTTCCTCTCCTATGGGTGGCGAGCCGGAGATCGCTGAGGTCGCCCTGATCCGTTACGTGATCGCGGCAATGGATCTTGTCGATCTTCATGAGGTGAACAACACCGATCACGAGCCGGCGCCGGTACGGCACCTGTCAGTCGTCGGCGCGTAACGGACGCGGTAATACGCACCTCAACTGGCCGCGACGCGAGCCTTCTCCTTTTCGACGTCGAAGTCGGCCGCTGGCCAGTCCAGGTCCAGTGCCCGTAGCTGCTCCGTCAGCAGCTGGGCGACGGCCCAATTTCGGTACCACTTGCGATCGGACGGGATGATGTACCACGGCGCGCGCTCAGTGTTGCAGCGCTCCAGTACGGCTTGGTAAGCCTCCACGTACGCGGGCCACTTGGCGCGCTCGTCGACGTCGCCCGGGTTGTACTTCCAATGCTTCGTCGGGTCGTCAAGCCGGGCCATCAGACGTTCTTTCTGCTCCGCTGCGGAGATGTTGAGAAAGCACTTGATCAATATCGTGCCGCCCTTGACCAAGCTGTCCTCCCACGCGTTGATCTCGTCATAGCGCTGGCTCCACACCGACTTCTCAACCAGGTTGTGGACCCGTACCACCAAGACGTCCTCGTAATGGGATCGGTCGAAGATGCCGATCAAGCCGGGCGGCGGCAGCTCGCGCTCGATGCGCCATAGGTAATGCTGGGCGCGCTCGATTTCGGTGGGGGCCTTGAAGGCCTTGATCTTCACGCCTTGGGGATCGACCATGCCGATCGCGTGCCGGATGACTCCTCCCTTTCCTGAGGTGTCCATTCCCTGCAGCACGACCAAGATCTTCTGGCTGGTAGTCTCCTTGACTCGGCCCGCGGCGTAGAACCGCTCCTGAAGATCACTAAGCTCTGGCGC
>JAICEV010000538.1 GCA_025923975.1 Propionibacteriaceae bacterium | reverse complement strand
TTCTCCTAATCATCGGCACCGCGGCACTGCTTGTGCGGCTGCGAAAACGGGCACAGCCCGGCTACCTGGCCAACCTGTTCCGCCAGGCCCATCACCTGCCTGGTCGCTATCGAGTGTGACCACACCAATCGCCCAACCGACGCAGTGAGGCCGGCTGGACATAGCCCTTGGCTGCTGCGGCGACCTATATGTTGATCGATTGTCTGAATCGAAAGCTCCTCACTCAGGTCCCACGACACGGCCGCGAGCGGAACCTCCGCCAGCCGCCCCTCTCCGGGCAGGCGGCGGCCCGAGACAAGTGACTAAAGACACCCTGCACGCGGGCCGGCTGCCTCTGTGCTAAAGCTGAAGCCCCTGCTGGTATCGGAAGTGAGAGGCGGCAATCTCCAGAAGGAGGGGTGTCGTGGGCACGCTTGAGCTAGTGTTCGAAATCGTCTTCTTCGCATTGGCCATCCCTGCCTTCATCGCGGATGTGCTGGCAGGGGTGAGCGATCGAGCTAGGCAGATCGGACGCATCTGTACCGGATTGCTAATGCTCCTCGGCGGGGCGGCGGTCAACGCCGTCTCTCTCGGGGTGGGCGTTGATTACGCTGATTTCGCCGACGATGCGAAGTTCGGTTGGGTGACCGATGCTTGGCGAGCCGTCGTGCCGCCCCATGATGTGCTGCTTATCGGATTGCTGGTGGTATTCGAGGCGACCGTGGGAGTGATGATCCTCTCTGGCGGCCGCCTGGCGCAGGTCGGGCTTGTCGGCGCTATCGCGTTCCACGTTTGCCTGGCGTTGTTCTTCTCCTGGTTCTTCACTGTCTACGGCCTAGCCATGCTGTTGCCGCTGGTAATGCTGCTGCGGGCGGAGCGGCGCGCCGCGGCCGCACCGACCCATTCCCAACGGAAGGAACCGGCGCAGGTGGGCACGTAGGCACCCCGCGCCGGGGGCGCAGCGGCCACACGAGCTCAGCTCAGTTCAGTTCCTTCCAAGCTTGACTGGAGTTGGTCATGGACAAGATCGTTTTGGTAGGCCAGATCTTCTGGATGACCTTCGGAGTCGCCACAGTCATCGCATGCCTGCTGTCAAGCCGGAGCCGGCGAGCGATGCTCATCGCCCGGGCCATGGTCGGCATGGTCATGCTCGTCGGCGGAGCGCTGCTGAACACCGCCTATCTCCTTGCTGGTAACGACTACGCCAGCTTCATGGACGCCTCCTGGTTCCCTTGGGTAACCGAGACCTGGCGCGCGGTCGTCCCGCCCAACCACGTTCTGCTGATCGGCCTACTCATCCTGTTCGAGGCAGCGGTAGGCGTGCTGATCCTCATTGGTGGGCGCATGACCCAGCTCGGGCTTGCATGTACGATCGCATTCCACCTCGCACTATGCGTGATGGGGTGGGGCGTCACGTTATACGCGCTCGCCATGCTGGCCGGGCTGGTGCTGCTCCTGCGAGCGGAGCGACACGCAGCCGGCGCCGAAGCCCAACCGCCGCAGCAGCATCCGGTGCAGGTCCGGTCGTAGCGGGCCATACGCCGGGCCCCGCCTGGGTTCCCCGACCCCCGCTTCCCGGACCTGAGTTCTTGAGTACGCCAACCTAGGTCTGCTCGACCAGGTGGTGGCGCTGGAATGGTCAGGGAGAACACGGCAGCGTTTGCGGTGATCCTCGCAACGTCATCGTCTTCGGTGAGTCAGCTGGTGCGATGAGCATCGGCACCCTACTGTCGATGCCCTGCGCCGCGCGAACGTAATCTTGGCACTGCTGCGCGTGGGCTGGGTCCATTTTTTGGCAGGCCGCTGGCAAGCCATTCCTGATCTCGAACCTCCAGGGTGGCCACGCCTTGCGCCAGGGCCTCACCGGGATCACCGTCGGCCTGCTGCGCGACGTTCGACTCTGGCGCAGGGCGAGGATGGACGCTCAGATTGGAGTGGGGAAGGAGCGGCTGTGAATATCAGGGCGCTCGTCGGCAGCGGAGACCGAATCGGGCTGGTCACGCTGCCGTTCCTGGTCGTGGGCGTCGTCTTGAACATCGCGTTCCCGTCGCTGTTCGCCATCGGCGGTCCGCCGAGGTGGCTCGGCGTGCTCTCGGTGCTCGTCCTGCTGGTCGGAGTCGTTAACTGGGCGTGGTGTGTGTATCTCCTCCTGATCAAGGTGCCGCGTCGCGAGCTAATCACGAACGGGCCGTACGCGGTGGTGAAGCACCCCCTCTACACCGGGGCCGCGCTTCTGGTCCTGCCGTGGCTTGG
>JAICEV010000537.1 GCA_025923975.1 Propionibacteriaceae bacterium | reverse complement strand
TGATCTTCCTGGCAGTGGTTGCGCGTCGCATCTTCATGCCTTCGGTGAACGACGGCAGGCTGTATCGATGCCACTCCTCCAGCGCGTCACTGGTAGGCGCGAGGCCAGCGCGGCGGCCTGGGAGCACATTGGCGACTGCCCGAACAAGATGTACGTCGAAGACGACCAAGATCATTATGGCGACGACGACGGCGACCGCAATCTCTCATGTCGCGCTGTCCAAGGAAGCGACCTTTGGACGCGCTTAGCAAGCCGACGGATCTGAGCGATGAGCTCTGCCCGCATGTCTGTGACCAGCCATGCGGCTGATGGAGGTCGGGCTCCGCACCGTGGCCGCCGTCAAGCATCAAGTTTCCGGCGGAGTGAAGGACGAGCAAGCCAGCGGGTGCCTACCGCGGGGAGGACATTGCCCCCCACGCCGAGCAGCTTCAACCGTAGGGCCTCGCTCGTCATGGCGAGCAACCCCAAGGCCAGCGCACCACCGAGGAGCAGCGTGGAGGCAACGACGATCCCGGGGGAGGAAGGTTCTCCTGGACCTGCCACCAAAGGCAGTGGTTGTCGGTACCCCGAGCGGGCACCATCGGAAGCGTCAGACGCAGTCATGCAGCAGCCTCGTTTGGGACATTAGGGTTGGGGTTGCCTGCTGCAGCGCGTATCGAATTCCGTCCACCCGCACGACGCCAGCACGGGTCCGATGATGGCAACCATGTGGTCCCGTCCACTTAACAAACCGTTCCTCGGTGGCTGCCCAGGAGGGACTGGGATCAGCCGTGCAAGTTGCGGGCGTCCCACACCAGACCGGTGATGCAGCCGGGCCCATGCTGACTGCAGCTATGCCGAGGCAGAACCTCCGCGAGCCGACTTTCAGCCTCATACGGATTTGGCGGCGCGCTCAGCCTCTTTGCGTATCAGCCGCAAGACGGGGCGTCCCATCGCGGTAACGAACGGCCCGACGGCAGTCCAGTAGCGCTGGAAGCTGCGTCGAGCTTCCTCATCGGTGCACCCCACGCGTACGTCGGTGACCAGCACGGTCGTGCTGCTGCCGTAGGGGAGCACTGCGAACCCCCAGGCTCCGACGGCATAACCCGGGCGGCTGAAGTCGCGAAACTCCTCTGCGCTCCATTCCACCCGGCCATAACCTCGATCCCACCATCGTCCGATGAATCCGAGCACCAGTTCCTCACCAGCTTCTTCGGCCAGCAGATGAAAGCCGCCCTGCTCTTCAAGGAGCTGGTCGAAACCGAAATGCTGCGGCTGTGCAGCCGAGCCGTGTCCCCCCGACCTGATGATGGCATCGAACCAAGTGCGGACCCGGTTTGGAACAGCGATCACCGGCGATCGGAAGAAGTCCACCCGCCGGATAGCCGCGAATGTGGCGACTGAGTCTGCTTCGACAGGCAGCGAGACCAACACCCTTCGCTCCCAGCTGGGCAGTTCCTGGTCGATCAACATGGAAGTCTCCTTATCGAGAATGGGTGGCCCGACTGACCGATCTCCTGAGGCCCGGAGCGATCGGTGTCGACCTGCGGCGTGCGCAGGAAGCAGGCAGCACCGTCAGTCCCGCATCGCTGCCGACGGTCGCTCCGTATGCTCCGGAGCGACTGCGCGATTGTCAAGGGGCACGATCAAGGTCGGGCATTGCGCGTGGCTTAGGCAGTAGCGGCTGACTGAACCCGAGACCAGCCGAGCGAGGCCAACATGCTCGTGGGTGCCAACAACCAACAGTGTTGCCTGCGCAGATCGCCTGACCAGCGCGGGTCCGGCATCGTCGAGGACAAACTCCAGAGTCCAGCCTGGCTCCGGCAGCACCGACTCCCACACGGCATGGATGGCTTCCCGATAAGACGGGTCCATCTTGCTTCATCCATGGCGGTTTCGGGCATGGCAATGACGCCGATTGGAGCGAGGCTCGGCGGGATAGGCACAGCGTTGATCGCTACCAGCTTGCGTGCTGTCAAGCGGGCCTGCTGGGCTGCCCACTGTAAGGCCGCTCGGCCGGACGGCGACAGGTCCAGTCCCACGAGAATGCTGCCCATCTCGCTTCCTCCTTCTCAGGTTCAATCCTGCGGGAGTGGCGCCGAGGCAGTGAGGGGCGAAGTCCTTGAGTTGTCGAGTCCAAAGTCCTTTGCCCTGTACGAGGCTGCCACGAGGTGTCGTTCTCGACTAGTCGATGATCAGAACGCCTCGGCGTTCAGAACTCCGATGCGGCGGACATCATCCACCAACCGGCGGATTTC
>JAICEV010000536.1 GCA_025923975.1 Propionibacteriaceae bacterium | reverse complement strand
TCTACCGCACGAAGATCCAGCTGTCCTTCAAGTACGAGCCGGAGTCGTAGCGCGCCCCACATCGTTGGGCTCGGTCGGTAGTCATCTTCGCCACACCGCAGCCGACCCTGTCTGCGTGGTCGCTCACAAATGATGATCTAGATACTCGGCGGCAACTCGCTTGGGCACGACCATGCGCCAGGCGTCGATGATGAGTTCCCGCATCTCTGTCTGGTCGATGGCGTCCAGCCACACTTGGACCCAGTTGTAACGCAGGTCGGACTGAATCGGCATGAAGAACTTCTCTGGATGGGCGGTGACCAGTGCGGCGCGCTCGTCCTTCGGAAAGGCGAAGCCCATCGACAGCTCGTCTCGGCTGAGTGCGAGATAGACGATCTGGCCCACCCGAAACTTGACCTGATCCCGCACCAACGCCTCCTCGGTCCGCGGCAACGACAATGCAACCGTCCGGATGTCATCTGGGGTCACCATTCCGCTGCTACCGTCCGATTGAGGCCAGTGATCTCATCGCTGCCATGGCTCATCCAACACAAGAGACTGCGTAATAGCTAGCGCGCCGTCAAGGGAGCCGTTGTCGGGTGGGGTGACGAAGAAAGTGGTCATCCCGCGGGAATTCGTTCCCGCACGGGCCGGCAACGGCCGCGCCGCTATGGTTTTGGATCGCCCGAGGGATTCATTGCGGCCCTCATGGTGCCAATATCCCGGAAGTGACCAATGAGGCTCGATCATAGGAGCAGCTGATGCAGAAGTATGTGGTGTTTTATGAGTCCGCTGATGACGTCATGTCCAAGGCGCCGCCGGTCTATCCACGGCATCTAGCCCGGCTCAAGGAGTTCCGTGACCGCGGGGACCTCCTGTTGGTCGGCACGTTCGGCGACCCGCAGACCGAGGGTTCGATGGCGGTGTTCGGTTCCCGGGAAGCCGCCGAGGAGTTCATCCGGGATGACCCGTTCGTCAACGAGGGTGTGGTCAAGGCATGGAAGCTGCGGGAGTGGGACGAGGTCGCGAGCGAGATCTGAGCAGGTGCTCCAATTCGTGTCGACGGCGGCAGGTTCGGGTCGGTCCTTATGGCAAGGCCTCCCCACTACGTTGCGGGTCCGTCGTACGCTGCTCGCATTCAGCCTCGCCGCTGCGTGAGGTTTGGAAGAGTCCAGGTGAGAGCAATGGCTGAATCGACTGCTGGATCAACGGGTCGAATATTCATCAGCTACCGGCGGGAGGAAACCGCCTACCCGGCCGGCTGGCTATTCGATCGACTCGCACAGCACTTCGGCGCCGCTCAGATCTTCAAAGATGTTGATTCGATCAAGCTCGGCGACGACTTCGTCCAGGTGATTACACGGGCGGTCGGGGCCTGCGACGTGCTACTGGCGCTGATCGGTGATCAGTGGCTCACGATCACCAATGACCGTGGGCGGCCGCGCCTTGACGATCCTGATGATTTTGTGCGTCTGGAGATCAAGGCTGCCTTGGAGCGCAACGTCCGTATCATTCCGATCCTGGTTGATGGGGCAAAGATGCCTCGCGCTGATGAACTGCCGGCTGGCCTGGTCGGCCTGGAGCGTCGTCAAGCTCTCGAACTCAGCCCCAGCCGCTTCGAATACGACACCAGCCGACTCCTCAAAGTCCTGGACATGACCCTCGCAGAAGTGCGGACGGCGCGCGGGGATGCGGCTGGGATATCGACGTCGGCTATGCAGCAAGCCGTGCACAACACTTCGGAGAAGGATGTCCCGGTCGCCGGAACCGTCCCAGCGGAGCTTGCCGGAGAAGACTCTGGTGTTACGCAACCAGCCGCTCACTTCCACGAATCCACACCGACACCCAGCAAGACCTCCGCCAGTGATGAGGGGAGACCGAGGAAGAATGTCAGCGACTTAGGTCGGAGCCGAACGCCCCGTCGCCTGCTGATGATCGGTATCGCGTTGGCGACACTTCTCGCCATCTACGTGACCATCCAGTTTGTTCTAGACGAGCGGACGCCCCGCGAGAACAACGGCGCGCAGCCTTCCGCGAGTAACGAATTCGTGGAGGAGGCACCGTGGCGGCTCGTCGTTCGTAACGACGGCTCTAGCAACGGCTGCACCGTCACGCTGGTGAACCGGGACACGAATGAGACCTGGTCAAACGGCTACCCCGTGTACGAGACAGCATCATTCCTCATACCCCAGGCTGGGACATTCCGATGGTCAGCTGAGTCTGGTTGTGCGGTGGTCAGCCGAGCCGGCCCAGGAAGTCTGACGCTACCGGCAGTGGT
>JAICEV010000535.1 GCA_025923975.1 Propionibacteriaceae bacterium | reverse complement strand
TGGGAGATGCCGCCATATCTTGGCTGGTACGAAGGATCGGTCGCTATCGGACATCTCATCGAGACGCATTGTCCAGCTGAGCGGCCTGGCGACCAGATCATGGTGCCGACCTTCGCAAACGGGCAGCCGGCTTTTGGACTCTACATGAAGCAGGCAGATGGTACGCATCATGCTTTCCAGCTTCAGGTGCTGACCCTGACCGACAAGGGCGTTTCCCATGTGGGTTGCTTCTTCGATACCGGGCTGTTCGCCCACTTCGAACTGCCAGAAGTCATAGGCCCTGGCAAGACTCCTACTGCAACGCCGACGTCAGGCGCATGACATTGTCCAGATAGCGCTTCGGCAGCGGCCTGCGAGCCCACTCTTCGAGCGTGAGCTCGCGGGATATCAAGCGATAGTTGTCTTCGACTTGGCGCATGGCCTTTGTCAGCGATCGGCTGACGCACATCACCGAAACCTCGAAGTCCAGATTGAACGATCGGATATCCATGTTGCTCGACCCGATGACAGTTACGTCGTCATCGACAGAGAAGTGCTTGGAGTGCAATACGAACGGGGCAGGGTAGAGATAGATCTTGACTCCGGCTCTCAGCAGAGCTTCGTAATAGGAGCGCTGCGCGTGGTGGACCATGAACTGATCACCCTGCTCACCAACGAAGAGCTCGACATCGATGCCACGCTGCGCAGCAGTTGTGACCGCGTACAGCAGTGACTCATCGGGCACGAAATACGGGCTGGTGATCGAGAGCCGGCGTTGCGCGGAGTAGATCAACGAGTTGAACAATCGAAGGTTGTTTTCATCCGGGAAACCCGGTCCACTGGGCACCACCTGGCACACGACATCGCCTGGTTCCACCTGGTCTGGGTAAGGCCGCACGTCACGAAGCACCTCGTGCGTCTCGATGTACCAGTCGGTGGCAAAGACGATGTCGAGTGAGAAGACCACTGGCCCGTTGAGCTCCATGACCAGTTCGCGCCACTTCCGGCCCGCTCGCTCGTGCTTGCGATTGTGGTAGCTCGCGTCGATCATGTTCAGCGACCCAACGAATGCCACCCCGCCGTCCACAACGACGATCTTGCGGTGGTTCCTCAAGTCCGGCCGCCGCCATTTGCCTTTGAGCGGCTGGATCGGCAACATCGGATGCCACTCGATTGCGGTCTGCTGTAGTTTCTTGATCATGTCCCGATAGCCAGGAATGCGGTAGGTGCCGATGTGATCGAACAACAGCCGCACTTTGACACCACGGGCAGCAGCATCAGCGAGTGATTCGAAGAAGTCACCGGTCGTGGCGTCCCAGCTCATGATGTAGAACTCGACGTGCACGTACCGCTCGGCGGTGCGGACTTCACGTGCCATGGCCGCGATCGACTCGTGGTAGTCGCTGAAGAGGTCGGCCTTGTTGCCGTCAACGGAAGGCAGCCAGCCCAGCCGCCGATTGAGCACCACGAGAGTGTTGAGTGTGGACCCTGCGGGGACAGGCAAGAGATCATTGGCCTCCGCGGTGAGTGCGCGGCTGATGACCTCGCCCGCGGCCTCCTGCTGGCGACGGCGGCCCCGGTCAACGAACGGGCTGCCGATCAACCAGAACGCCAGGATGCCGATGATCGGAAGAAACAAGATCAGCAGCAGCCAAGCCGTAGCCGATGATGGACGTCGTCCCTCCGGCACCAAACCCAGGGCTACGATCTTGATCCCAAGATCGACAAGGTAGGCCGCCACGGTCAGGAAGGTCACGTCGGTCGCCGTCACCATGCGCATAGTCTGGCTTCTCCTCCGGCTGAATGTCAGCACATTCGCCGAGTAGCCTGGAGTGGTGAGCAGTAACCTGCCGATCTCCTCCCCGTACCGGAGCACCCCCGACGCTCCAGTGACCGAGGCGGAACGCGATCGGCTCAGCGCCCGACTTAATGCGGCCTTTACAGCGGGAACCTTGGACCAGGATGACTATCGAGCGCGGCTGGACCTTCTTTTTGCCGCGAAGCGGCTCGGTGAGCTCGTGCCCGTCGTTGACGGGTTGGCACCGCTGCCGACCCACTCGAGTCCGGCGATCGTCGCGAACTCGAGTGGACAGCCCGGCGAACTCTCGGAATCACGACCACCAGGGATGTTAACCGCCGCCGTCGTAGGGGGAGTGGCTGCCGCCATCCTCCTCATTGCCATCTTGCTGGTGCTCTTGATCTAGCGGTCCGGCACGTCGGCCCGCGAGGCCACCAAACACATCGGCCGAGCGCTCCGAATACCGGTTCGAGTGCCAGACACGATTTGGTATGGCTAACCTAAC
>JAICEV010000534.1 GCA_025923975.1 Propionibacteriaceae bacterium | reverse complement strand
GAACAGCGAGTCTCCCTGGAATGTGAAGCGCTGGCCGTTCTTATCCTTGGCCTCCGTGTGCCAGATGATCGGCTCGCGCGTCTCCAGGACGCGCCGGTAGACCTGTGCCTTGTCGAGTATGCCGATCCGCTTCTGGTTGAAGAGGCCGAGCTCCTGGTGGAAACGCGTGACGAGCTGGGGACGCTCGATGCAGACCTCCGGACAGGTGCGGAAGTACGCCGTCCGGAGCCGTTCGACACGCTGTGTGAGGTAGCACGCATCGAGCGACGGGTCCGAGAGCCTGACCGTCACTGGAGCCGGAAGGGTGCTGTGGCGTAGGTCCGCCGTTGGCGGAGGCATTCGCTGAGACGGACTGAATTGTTCGAGCATCGTTCTCCCTTGGAACGTTTCGCTCCTTACGACCATTGAACGCGTACGACACCGCCCCGCGCAGGGGCAAAGGTCCCGACCTAGCCGGGCACCCTCTGCGCCGTTCCTGAGCGACCATCTAAGGTTCCGAGCGGTCTGCGCGTGATTGTGCGGGCTTTTGCGACTGGCAGCATGGCTGCCGGCAACTCCCAGTCCTGGGAGTCGGATGTCGTTCATGATCACGTTTGGCTTGGCCAACACCAGATAGCTGCGATCACCTGAAGCGTAGCTGCGATCACCTGAAGCGTCATCGGGATCGGCACCCGGCACATAGAGCACGCAGGCACGACCCGTCGAGGCGAAGCTGTGCGCCGCCCGTCGCGCGGCGTTTAACTCAGCTCTCGTAGGGGCGCGACCGATGTTCACTGCCGCTGCTAAGCTCATGCATCCGTCAGAAATGGCAACGGCAGCAACACCTGGAGGGCGTTCTGCGTCCCTGCGTTCGCCATCACGCGCCTCGGCTCTGCCGAGGTGAAGTACATGACCCTGGTGTAGCCACCGTCTTCGTGCCCGATCGGGCAGCCGATCACATCAGGACGGCAAGACCGAGCCGATCGCCAAAAAGTCAGTCACCGAGCCAGGTTCAGTAGCGACGTGGTCAACGATCACTTGGTGGACCAACGTAAGACAGCACCTGGCATCCGTCGGACGCAGCTCAACCCAGCCTGGCATTGAGACGGCTACCGGAGGCCTCATAGGAGCCCTTCGGGGCGGTGCAGCTGATGGAGCGGCCGGGAAGGTAGCCGGAACAACTGACCGGCAAAAGTTTCTAGCGGCGTCACAGGCCAGGCTGCTGCACTTACTGATCAGGCACTTCCAACTCGATGCGGGCAGCTGCAGCTACATTCATCTCTGCGCCGATGCGGCGGACATCATCCACCAGTCGGCGGATTTCCGTACGAGACGCTGGTCGAGCGCAGGTAGCCCGGCAAGCGTCTGCTGCATGAGTTCGTTCATGTGATGCACTCACATCAAAAAGAGGCGATATTCCGTCGAGTTGACCCCTTATTGCTGATGAGACAAGCCTTTCGTCGCGTTGTGGGAACCCAGAAGCGGCTTTGTGGGCCAGTAATAGGGCAGATAGGGAGGCAATGGTGGACTTGGAGAGGCTGCGGGACAACCTGAAGTACATCCGGCGGGGCCGGGGTCTCACGTTCGCCAAGCTCGCGGAGTGCCCGTACGTCATGGAAGCATTAGGCGACCTCCCGGTCAGGCTCGCCTATGAGCAGCTAGCCGAGATGGTGCGCACGCTCGGTGAGGACGTGCAAGCCATGGCCCTGCGCAACGCCTACGCCATTGACATGCCCGCGCCGGACACCCTCACTCGGCGCCGTGAGCGCATTGCAGGCATCCATGGGCTCAGTATCGACACCATCGAGCTGTAAGAGCGCAACATGATCGACGAGCTGGCACTCAGGCTCGTACACGGGGAGCTACCGGTAGGTAGTTGACAAGCGGGGAAGCATCGCCGACACCTGCTGATTCGCCTCGCGGCGCCGGCGCGCCACACACGAGCTGTTGGAATGGCTCACCGCCCAAGGGCGGCCCGCAGAGCTCCGGCCGTCCGTCACAGCGTTGCTCATGGCCGACACTTCGCCGGGGGTTCTGTCCCGGCCTTCGTGCGACCCTGGCGCACGGTCCGACTTCGCCGCAAACCTCCGTTGACATATTCGTGCGCGCCCGCGCGGCACCGCAACACGTTGCTCGAATGCGCTGCCTCCGGTTGCACTCGCCGTCCGCGGCAGCCTTACGGGTCTTCGAGCCGGAGCCTCGGGGCCCTCTGACCGGGAGAGAAGGGGCAAAGATCCAGTGCCCGACCTTCGTCGACGGCGGCGACGCAGACGATGCTGGCCAGACATGAACCACCACCCGAGGTTCAATAT
>JAICEV010000533.1 GCA_025923975.1 Propionibacteriaceae bacterium | reverse complement strand
CCGAGGCAGGTGCTGCTGGCCATGCGGTTGCCGTGGTCGGCCTCGGACCCGTCGGGCTCGCCGCCGGCCTGCTCGGCGGCAAGCTCGGCGCTGTCCCGCGGGTGGGTCTGGACCCCAGCCCGGATCGCCGGGAGCTGGCCGATGCCGCCCGCGCAGCCGTCGACGGCGGGGCACATGTCGCGATCGACTGCTCGGGCAGCGAGCCGGGTCGCGGCACCGCGATCGCCCTGGTCCGCGAGCGCGGGCGGATCGTCCTCGTCGGCGAGGGCAACGCCTTGGTTGTGCCCGAGGTGAGCCCGGCGCTGATCCACCCCTCGATCACGATTTTGGGCTCTTGGGTCACCAGTCTGGAGCACATGCGTGAGCTGGTCTCGCGCCTGCCCGTGTGGAACCTCCACCCGGAGGTCATCGTCACCGACACGTTCCTACTCGCCGAGGCCGATGCGGCCTACCAGCTCGCCGACGCCGGCCAATCCGGCAAGATCGCCCTCGTCCCCTGATACGTGTCGATGAAGTCCCCGCGGATCTCGCTTTTTGTGCAGGCCGGCCGCGAGGTGCTAAGGCAATCCGCAATTGGGGTCAGAGCCGCTCTCCGGCGGTCCCCACCATGGATGACGATCCTGGCACCAATACTCACCCGTGAACATGCCTATGACGATGATGAAGCCGACGAGCGCCAGAAGAGCCAAGACGAAGAAGGCGGCCATTAACCAGACGCGGCGCTCCGTGGTCACGAAGGCACCATACGTCGCAGTCACTGATGTGTCAGGGAGCCTGTAAACCTGCGCTTCGGCAGGCACTCTCATCGTCAATGCAGCGATGACGAAGGAAGACCAGGGCCAAGCAGCGATCAAGGGCTATGTCCAATACTCATGGGTCGCTGCGACACCGACACTGTAGGCACGCATCGGGCCGAAGTTGAAGTCGCTTGGAAGGACGGCAAGATTCAGACCTTTCCTCGCGATGGCTGCTCGTGTCGGGTGTGCCTCCCAATCCCATCGCTGGATTTGACTCGGCCCCGCGAGGACAGGGTGGTGCTGCGCTCGAATTGAGCATTTGGCTCACCTGAATGCCGACGGATCGATACGGTCTGAACCGTGAGAGAGCAACGCTGGCCGTGGCTGCTGACGGCGGCTCTGATGCTGGCCTCGGCCGTCGCCGCTGCTTGGTCGACCTACCTGTACTGGCTGCCGTGCCGGGGGACCATGTTGGAAGGCACCCTCCTTCAGCCCTTCTCGGGGGACGGACGCACCTATGAGGAGTACGAAAAACTTGATCCCGCCGTCAAGGCGAGTATGGATGCGTGTCTTCGGCGGATGGACGGCGATATTACCGGACAGGCGCCATGGACGTCCGAGCTGCTCGTCCTCGCAATGGCGCTTGCTGGTGTGGCCTGGCTCACCCTCGTCTTCTGCCTTCGATGGCAGCTGAGGACCAAGGCGGTTGCGGCTCTCCCCGGTCTTATCACAGTTGTTATGGCGCTGGCCGTAGCGGTGACGATCGGCGACGTTGAACAAGGAGAAGACCATTCTCTCCTGACGACGCTGCTGGCGGCCGTCGAGTGGTCTGCTCTCCTTGCCTTGGCCGTGATCTGGGTCTGGCAGCCGGAAGTGCGCACTCGCCGTCGCTTCCTTCGCCTTGCGGTGGCGCTGTGGGGCACCACAGCCTTTGGCATCTTCCACCAGATGCTTGCGTACATGATCATGGTTGGCTTCAGCGAGCGCGACTGGGACGAACCTCCCGGCACCGGGTACCTCACGGTCGCCACCATCACCATCAGCGCCATCCTGACCGCGATCATGACCCTACGTACGCCGCGGAAGGTTGCCGATGATGAGCAGCAGCAGGACCACGATTCAGGATCGCTCACCGCTGCCTAAGCGACGCAGTGTCCGCAGTTGTGCTGGCTGGCTCTGGACCTGAAAATGAGCCGAATTTCCCGCTGCCGGGGAGCGCAGCTGAAGCATGATCGACGCTCGCCCTGACGGCCGGTCAGATCAGATCTGCGCGGATCTCGCTGCTGTGCAGGCCGGTGTCGGTGTAGCCGCAACTGTCGCACGAGGGCACCTTCCCGTCCCGGTGCTCCACGTATTGATGGTCTCCGGGGCATTGGTCGGCCGGCGTCGCATGCATCCTCGCCAGCCGACTCCGCACCACCGCCAGGGGTTCACAATTGTCGTGAATCCCTGTCTGGGGCTGGGAATTGCCCGCGGGTTAGGGGAAGTGCTTCGCGCCCCCAGTAGGATTCGAACCTACGACACAAGGTTTAGGAAACCTTTGCTCTATCCCCTGAGCT
>JAICEV010000532.1 GCA_025923975.1 Propionibacteriaceae bacterium | reverse complement strand
GCCGGTGCACCACACGACGTTGCTTGCCTCCACGATCCGTCCATCAGCCATGACGGGCACGCCGTCTTGAACGGCGATCATCCTCGGGAGACGTACCACCCCAGCGGCGTCCAGATCCTTGGGCCTGACCCGGCCCAGCGGGAGCGTCGTCTTGATCAGCTGTGCCCGGATCCGCCTCCCGATCGGGTTAGTCACACTGGCAACGCGGGATATGAAGAACCAGAAAGGTGGGGTCACGAGGCGATCGAACCTGCTCCCCGCCCGGGCCGGTTCGTTCCCGGGGTGACGGCCAGAGAGCCACGTCCGGTGTGTGGCGGAGACATCGAGCGCGATCTCCGCCCCCGAATTGGCCGCGCCGACCACCAGGACATCGCCGCCGCGCAGTTGCGACGGTCTCAGGTACTCACTCGAGTGAAGCTGCAGGACGTCGGTGTTGAGCTGCGCGGCGAAATCGGGCACAGAGGCCGTCTGATAACCACCGGTAGCCAGCACGACATTGTTGGCCTCGAATCGGTGATCACCGGCGCTGACGGTGAAACGGCCGGCGTTCTTGGTAACCGAGTCGACGCGCGCACCCCTTCGGATAGGAAGATCAAATCGGGTGGCGTATGCCTCGAGATAGTCGGCCATCTCGTCTTTGGTCGGGCAACGGCTCCGCTGTCCTGGAAACTCGAGGCCGGGTAAGCCGCTGAGGTACGCGGGCGTGAACAGCTGGAGAGAATCCCAGCGTTTCCGCCATGAGTCGCCGGTTCGCCTGTTCGCGTCCAAGATCACGAAGGATTGGTCTCGTTGGGCAAGGTGATAGCCGAGGGCCAGGCCCGCCTGACCGCCGCCGACGATGACGGTCTCCGTCTGTTCGATCATGAGACGAACCTAAGAGCCTGGAGGTCGGCTGGGCATCGCTGAAAACCCTCATCCTCGTTGCGCCAGCATGGTCAAATCTGACCATGCCAGATGGGTCAGGTGAGGCCAGCGATGGCTTGCAGATCAGGCCTTACTTGCATCGGGCACGACGATCCACATCACTAGATAGACCACCAATCCTGATCCGCCGAACACAGCCAGTATGAGGAAGAGCAGCCGGATCACCGTTGGGTCGATGTCGAAGTAGTCGGCCAGGCCGCCACATACACCGGCCACCATGCGTCGGTTTCGACTGCGGTACAACTTGCGTGATTCTTCCATAGCGCTGCCCTCTCGGTTTGTCTTTAATGCACATCGTCCCAGGGAGGCAGGTGAGCCTGATGTCAGGCCGTGCGACGGCGGCGCAGGAACGGCTCCCGCAGGGCCGGTGGCGTATAGCCAGAGTCCTCCCGATTCAGCGTTACTCCAGCGGGAACGATCTTGTCGATGCGGTCGAGGATGTCGGTGCTCAGCGTGACGTCCACGGCGCCGAGCTGCGACTCCAATTGCTCCATCGTGCGTGGACCGATGATCGGCGCGGTCACGGCCGGATGCGTAAGCGTGAAAGCGAGAGCGAGGTGGATTAGCGAGATGCCGGCCTCTTCCGCCAATAGTGCGAGTTCCTCGACGGCATCGAGCTTGGCCTGATTGCCCGGGATGCTGAGGTCGTAACGCCGTGGCACGCGCTGTGCCCGGTGCGACTCCGGTACGTCTTGTCCCTTGCGATAGCGCCCCGTGAGCCAACCGCCGGCGAGCGGACTCCACGGGATGACACCCATCCGATACCTCTCGGCCACGGGGAGCACATCGGCCTCTATGCCACGTGCCAAGATCGAATACGGCGGCTGCTCGGTGACAAACCGGCCGAGTCCGCGACGCTCCGCCACCCACTGCGCCTCAACCATCTCGTGAGCCGGGAAGGTCGACGAGCCGAATGCCCGGATCTTGCCTTGCCGCTGTAAATCGGTGAGCGCTGACAGCGTCTCCTCGACGTCGGTCTCAGGTTCGGGGCGATGGACCTGGTAGAGGTCGATCCAATCGGTCTGCAGCCTGCGCAGGCTGTTCTCGACCTCGCTGATGATCCAGCGCCGAGAATTGCCGCGCTGGTTCGGGTCACCCCGTTCACCAGACGGCACACCCATCTGCCCGTGGAACTTCGTCGCCACGATGACCTCGTCGCGTCGCCCACCAGCCAGTGCCTTGCCAACAATCTCCTCCGACTCGCCTTGGGAGTAGACGTCAGCGGTGTCGATGAAGTTGATGCCGCCATCCAGCGCTTGGTGGATGATCTTGATCGAGACGTCATGATCGCGCTCGCCCCAGGCACCAAACATCATGGCGCCGAGACAGAGCGGGCTCACGTGCATGCCGGTACGTCCAAGGCTGCGGTAGTCCATAGAGACAGCCTAAAGATGGCGCATCG
>JAICEV010000531.1 GCA_025923975.1 Propionibacteriaceae bacterium | reverse complement strand
GGGGCAAGCGGAGCCGTCCAGGCGTCGCGGAGTTCGGCCTTGATCTTGAACGGGTTCTACTTTCGCTCCAGCGCGAGCTTCAGGACGGGACCTATCGGCCAGGTGACTACCGCCTCTTCACGATCTATGAACGCAAGCCGCGTGTCATCGTGTCAGCGCCGATGCTATAAGTCCTAACATCACCGAACTGAAAAGTCCTCGGAACACCGATCCACAATGTCCCTTCACCGATCATTCAGACGGAGGAGGGACGGATGCTGCGAAGGGAGGACGTCATGGTGATTCAGATACTGGCGGAACGGGGACTGTATCTCTGCGACATTGCTAAACAGGTGGGCGTGCATCCGCGGACGGTGCGCCGGGCTCTCGACCGCGATGGGGCGCCGGCGGCGCGGCCCGCTCGGCGGGGCAGTCGGCTGGATCCGTTTCGGGCGGACATCGACCGGCTCTTGGCCGAAGACGTCTGGAACGCGGTGGTGATCTTTCGGGAACTGCAGGCCAAGGGATATACGGGCCGGCTCTCCATTCTGCGGGATTACATTCGGCCGAAGCGAGTGCTGCGCCTCCGGCGGGCGACGGTGCGGTTTGAGACCGCCCCGGGACGGCAGCTGCAGAGCGATTGGGGCGAGCACCGGACGCAAATTGCCGGAGAGGAGACCAGCGTCCACTTCGTGGTGAACACGCTGGGCTTCTCACGGCGGTTTCATTTCTGGTGCACGGACTCGGAGGACGCCGAACACACCTATGAAGGGCTGATCCGCAGCTTCGAGTGGTTTGGCGGGGTGCCGGGGGAGGTGCTGGTGGACAATCAGAAGGCCGCCGTCCTGGAGCATCCGGTCGGCGGCCCGGCCCGGTTCCATCCGCGATTTGTGGATCTCGCCGGCCATTATGGGTTTGTGCCGCGCGCGTGCCGCCCGGCCCGCGCCCAGACGAAGGGCAAGGACGAACGGATGGTGGGCTACGTCAAACACCACTTCTTTGTTCGTTATCGCCACTTCGAGAGCTGGGCGCATCTCAACCAACTCGCCGAGCAGTGGCTCCGTGAGGAGGCGGATCCGCGGTGTCATGGGACCGTCCACGAGATTGTGGCGGAGCGCTTCGTGCGCGAGGCGCCGACGCTGCGGCCGCTGCCCGCCCGGCGCTATGACACGGCCTACCAGGAGATGCGGCAGGTCAGTTGGGATGCCTACATCGATGTGCGCGGACGCCGCTACAGTGTCCCGGCGCAGCTGGCGGGCCGCCCTGTGCGCATTCGGCTCACCCTTGAGGGAGACTTGGCCGTGTACGACGGCGAGCACCTCGTGGCCAGCCATCGCGTCGTGCCCGGACCAGGCGACTGGGTGACGGTGCCGGCGCATCATGCGGGCCTGTGGGCGCAGCCGCTTCGCGTCGAACAGCGCCCCCTGGCCGTCTACGCGGAAGTGGCTTCATGATGGAGCTCAGCGTCCTCCTCGAACGGCTGAAGATGGACCACTTGCTCACGCAACTCGACGGCGTCTGCGCGCAGGCGGCCAAGGGCGATCTCGACTATCAAGGATTCCTGGCCCAAGCCCTCGAAGCGGAATGGCGGGGGCGGCAGCAGCGCGGGATCGAGAGCCGCCTGCGGCTCGCCCGGTTCCCGTGGATCAAAACCCTCGACCAGTTCGACTTCGAGTTTCAGCCCTCACTCGACCGCAAGGTGGTGCGGGAGCTGGCGGGGGTGACCTTCGTCGAACGCGCCGAGAACGTGGTCTTGCTGGGACCGCCGGGGGTGGGCAAAACCCATCTCGCCATCGCCCTCGGCATCAAGGCGGTCGAAGCCAGCTGCTCGGTGCTCTTCCTGACCTTCGAGAGTCTGATGGGCCGCTTAGTCCGGGCGCGGCACGAGAACCGGCTGGAGCGGACGCTGCAACAGCTCGCCTACCCGCGGCTGCTGATCCTTGATGAATTGGGCTACCTGCCGCTCACGCGGGAAGAGGCGAGTCTCTTTTTCCGGTTGCTGGTGCGCCGCTACGAGCGGGGCAGCCTGATGGTGACGAGCAATAAGAGCTTTGCGGATTGGGGGGAGGTGTTCAACGATCATGTGCTCGCCACCGCGATCCTCGACCGCTTGCTGCACCACGCGACGACGCTCAATATTAAAGGCGAGAGCTACCGGCTGCGGGAAAAGAAGAAGGCCGGGCTCCTGGGTCGGCGGTCCGTCACGGCCGCTGAGGAGGTGACGACCGATGCCTCGACATGACCACGACGACCGGACAATCTCATCGGTGAAAAGTGGACATCTCAAATCGGTGATTTGCGGACAACCAACCTCGGTCTTGACACCCCCCAAATGAAAGGACGTTGAGCGCGGGGGGCGC
>JAICEV010000530.1 GCA_025923975.1 Propionibacteriaceae bacterium | reverse complement strand
TACATGAGCACGGACTTGATCTTGCCCACTGCTTCGCGTACTCAGACTCCTACAACGACCTCCCCATGCTGTCGCTGGTCGGCCACCCATGCGCGATCAACCCTGATGGCAGGTTGCGGGCCCACGCTGAGGAGCAGGACTGGCAGGTTCAGGACTACCGAAGCGGTCGAAAGGCGGCACGACTGGGGCTGTTCGGCGCTGGAGCGGCGGGTGCCACAGCCGGCGCAGTGGCAACCGGGTTTGCTGTGCGTCGCCGCCTGAGGGGATAGCTGCTAACTCTTCCGGCTGGTGACATAAAGCACCAAGGTCGCCGCCACAAGGTAGGCCGAGTAGCCGAAGAACCCAAGCACTGCCAGGCCCTCCGCACGCCCTGTCCGGTTCCCGAAAAGGCCCATCAGTATGACTGCAACTGCGAGGAGGACCAGGGCGCCGGCGCCGACATACACAAAACCCCTGAGCTGCTCTGGATCAATCCGGCGCTCACGGTCTGCACCGGCGCCGGCCTCGGCCGACTCGTCAGGCGCTCGTACGGGGCGGCGCAGCCTGACGACGATCACTGTGAAGCCGGCGAAGGCCAGCAAGATCACCGCCAACGCCCAGAACACGTGGCACAGATTAGCCCGGGGTGACCGAACTGAGGCGCTAGAAGAACGCGCTCCGCCGCTGCATCAGCAGCGCGTAAAGGGTGTGCTGAATCGTCTCACGCACCTGATCAGTGATGTTGAAGACGATCATGGGATCGTCGGCAGCGCCAGGACCGAGCTCGTCGGTAGTTATGGCCTCGCCGAACTGGATGATCCACTTGCTTGGCAGTGGGATCATGCCGAGTGGCCCCAACCACGGAAACAGCGGCGTAATTGGGAAGTACGGCAGGCCCAGCACCCGGGCCAGCCCTGGTGCTCTGGCGATCAGCGGGAAGATCTCCTCTGATCCAACGATCGCGATCGGAATGATCGGCACCTGCGCGCGTAGCGCGGCCGAGACAAATCCTCCGCGACCAAACCGCTGCAACTTGTACCGATCGGCATATGGCTTGCCGAGGCCTTTGAAACCTTCCGGGAAGACCGCCACCAGCTGGTTGGAGGCGAGCAGCCGTTCAGCATCTTCCTGACAGGCCAAAGTGCTACCAGTCTTACGAGCAAGATCATGTGAGTATGGCGTCTTGAAGAGCAGGTCAGCACCCAGCATCCGGACATGGCGGCCGATCTCGTCATAGACCACCGTGTGCAAGATCATCCCGTCGATCGGCAATGTGCCGGCATGGTTGGAAACCAGCAGCGCCGAGCCGTCTGGTGGAAGGTTCTCCGCCCCTCGGACCTCGACTCGGAACCAGGAGTCAGCAAGCCGCCGCAGCAGTGGCAAAAAGATCTTGGTGGTGAACTCGGGGTCGAATCCGAATTCATCGACTGCGTAGTCGCCACGAAGACGCTTACGTATGAAGCTGATCGTCTCATCGAGGGAGTCCTCCCCGGCGACGCCCAGCGTCTGCGCCAACGATGCCAAGGCGTGCACAGGCTCGGCAGCGAGCCCGCCCAGCTGGGTAATCGACCCCGATGCCAGCCCTCGGAGCGGCCGCGACGCCAGTCCAGCCAGCTCGCCGAACAGCGCACGAAGCGTTGGCGTTGGAGGAGTCTCTTCTGAGGAGATACCTGGGTCCCCATCACCGAGCGTTGCTGCCCCGTGGGACTCCGCCGCAGGATCGGCAGGACCGGCACGGCGGCGTGCCCGACCGCGGCTACCGAAATCGATGATCTTGGCCTCAGCCATCGCGTACCGTCGCTGTTCGGAGTGTCTTACTCACAACCTCGAGCGCGCTGTCAACCCGATCTGGGCTCAGCAACCCGCGCTCGCTAACGCCGACGAACTCCTGTAGCGCGGCGAGGCTAGTGAACTTTGGGACGAAACCCGTCCGCGACCTGAAACGGGAGGTATCCATGGCACGACCGTAGGTCAGCGCATCAATCTGATCGGCAGAGAAGTCCACCAGACGCGCCTGGCGCATCAACGTGGCAGCCAACGGTGCCGCGCCCCTCGGGACGCCCACAGCGGGCCGACCCATCTTGCGAAGAGCTTGAGAGAGCGTGATGACATCGGGCGCCGCCACGTTGAAGGTCCCCGCCACATCACGGCGAGTCACCAGCAGTAAGGCATCCACAGCATCGCTGGGGTGCAGGAACTGCAGCCGGGCATCGAAACCTGCGACTCGGGGAACCACCGGGAGCGAGAGATAGCGGGTGAGGTGGCTGTCGACGTCCGCACCCATAAGGTTCGCCAGCCGAAGAATCGTGACAACCACATCAGGCCGACGACGGGCTAGTCCACGGACGTAGCTCTCGATTTCGAGTGAATCCTT